>DASVCN010000028.1 GCA_036381595.1 Trueperaceae bacterium
CACGACTGTACGACTTCGAGGACCTGCTCCTCCGCTGCGGTCACTTCCGAAGTCTAGAGGTTAGCAAAGGAGTGGTTACAAGGGTGTCGAACGGGCCGGCAGCCGATCTGAGCGGTCAAGCCGGCGGAACGACTCGACAACCAGTCGATGAGTAGCTGGCTGCTAAGTCCTGAGGTATTCCTCGAGGGGGACCTCGACCAGTTGTGGCGAGCGGCTGATGAGGTCGCGAAGTATTGCGAGGTGGCCCGATCCGATGATCAGGATGATCCTGCCTCCGGGTTCGGCGACCCGCGTAAGGTTCTCGAAGATGGTGGCGTTCCGCTCATACCAGGCAGCGAGCAGATTCGTTCCCAGGTCGTTCTCTTGGTTACCGACCGCGGAGAGCTGCAAGTACCGCGCATGGTCTCTGGCGACGAACGCGGGGTCGTTGAAGTAGTTCAGAGCTTCGAGAAGGGTTGACCTACTCACGAGGTCGGCGTCGTGTCGCTCCTGCACCCTCAGCGAACGCCAGAAGTCTCGGACGAACTCCGGATCGTTCGCTTCTGCCCACCTGAAGAGCGGGTCGAACGGCATATCGACCGCTTGGTCGACAGGCGTGACCCTCTCGAGCTCACAACGGGCGGCGAGGCGGAATCCTATCTGCTCGACCTCGTTCGCCCTCGGTTCGAGCCGGCCCTCTCTGAAGGCAGCGTACCGCTCGTTCAACTCCGCCCGCTCGTCCACGCCTGCTTCTACAGCAACCACGTTCGCCTTGAACCGGGACAAGCGCTCGACGAGCCTGACGATCTCCTGCTGCCTCAATGGCGCTAGGGCATCGAATTCGACCTTGGTGGCGTCGATAGTGTCGCCGAAGTGGAAGGTTCCCAGGAGCAGGAGTTGAGCGGGGCGCGAATCCATCTCTATGGCAGCGTAACTTCATGATGGTTACAGTGCGGACGGGCAAGGAGGCAACCGTGTCAGGAATCGATTTCGTTCTGGAGGCGTTCGATCGCAACGGCAGGGTCAATCGGGCAACGCTGGCTACTCTGAAAATGGATGACCTGGGACACGACGACGGGGCGGGCGGCTACACCGTTGGGCAGCACCTCGCCGACATGGCCGAATTCCGTTACGGCTGGCTTACGAAGGTCTCCCCGCAGCACGCCGAGTCCGTGCCTTCGGTGGCGGACGGCGACCAGTCGAGCTTCTGGTTGACAATCACGAGCATCGAAGAGTTGCAGCGAGCGTTCGACGCCGGCGACGCTGCGGTCCGCGCCGCCGTAACGAGCGCCGTGGACGAGGGCCGCAAGTTCACCGGGGCTTACGAGTCTCATCCCGTGCACTTCCTGGAGCACACCATCGTTCACGACTCCCACCATCGGGGGCAGATCCTGGCGCTCCTGCGCCGAGCCGGCAGGCCCACCGAGGAGCGCATGGAACTCGAGTCGAAGAGCTGGTCGATCTGGCGAGAGTAGCCGCGCATCCGGCATAGATGATCACCGCCCGGATCTGTAGTGCCGGTCATCGGTGACGGCCTGGGCGACTATGCTTCGGACATGCGACAACACGATCTCGCTCGCCGATTTCTCGAGCTCCACGCCGCGCCGGAGCTCCTGCTCCTGCCCAACGCGTGGGACGCCGGCAGCGCCGTCATCTTCGAGCGGGCCGGCTTCGAGGCGATAGGGACGACGAGCGCAGGTATCTCGTACAGCTCGGGTTATCCGGACGGCCAGCAGCTGCCACTGGCCGAGCTCCTGACAGCCGTCGCCCGAATCGCGCGCCGCATCTCGGTGCCCCTCAGCGTGGACGTCGAGGCGGGTTACGGAGCGGAACCTTCCCGGATTGCGGCCAACGTCGCCGAGGTCGTAGCCGCTGGCGCGGTCGGCATCAATCTCGAGGATGGCAGGGTAGACGGGCCGCCCACTCTTGTCGACATCCAGTTCCAGTGCGAGGTCTTGAGCGCGGTCGCCGAAGTCAGGAGTTCGAGCGGAGTGCCTTTCGTCATCAACGCGAGGACGGACAGCTACTGGCTGGGCATCGGTGACGAAACCGAACGCCTGGAGCAGTCCATGACGAGAGGCAACGCCTACCTCGCGGCGGGCGCGGACTGCATCTTCGTACCGGGAGGCTTCGGCCGTGAGACGATCGAGATTCTCGTCCGTGAACTGGCAGGACCGCTAAACGTCATCGCAACTCCTGCCTGCCCGTCCCCGGCGGAACTCGAGGAGATGGGCGTGGCACGACTGAGCCTCGGTTCGGGCCCCGTACGGGCCGTCTTCGGCCTGCTTCGCAAGATCGCATCCGAGGTGCGCGGCGGTTCAGTCGCCTATTCGACCGCCGTCGAGCTTTCCTACGACGAAGCGAACCGCTTGTTCTCCTGATCCTCGAAGCTCTGGCTACACGACTACCGGACGCCTTTTCGCCTTTGGCGACCATCGATGAGAAGATCGCCGGAGTTCACCGCTCTTCCGAAGCGCCCGTCATCGAGCGCTCAGTCGTCATCGAAACCTATCCGCCATCCCCTGACCTCGTTGGTGCCCTCGGCCGCCGCCATGTAGACCTCGGTGCTCGACATGCTGGCGTGGCGCAGGTGGTCGCGGACCTTGCGCAGGTCGCTGGTCTCACGCGCGTAAGCCACGCCCGCATGGTGCCGCAGGCCGTGAACTCCCTTGGTGAACGGCGGCACCTCCTTGCCCTGCACGACGAAGGCGTCCGTCCAGAGGCGTTCCAGTCGTTTGTAGAGGCTGGACCTGGAGCGCGTGTCGAGGATGAAGCCGCTGGCCCGGCCGGCGGGGAAGAGCGCGCCCCTCAGCTTCCGAAGGTTCTCCAGCAGCTGCTCGCTCATCGTCACGCTGGCGGTGGTCCCGCCCTTGCCGAACTTCACCGTGAGCCGGCCGCGGTGGAGGTCGACGTCCTCCCAACGGAGCGCCAGCATCTCGGAGGCGCGCAGGCCCCCGTGGGCACCCAACAACAGGATCAGCCGGTCGTCCCAGTCGTTGCACACCTTGGCCATCATCGCCAACTCCTGCGGCGTGTACGACTTCTCGCGCGCCCGTTCGACTGCCTTCGAGCGCAGCTTGGGAAGAGTGACGTCGTCGAACGGATCGGCATCCGTGACTTCGGTCCAGCGCAGAGCGTCGTACAGGGCTTTGGCAGCCGAGACTCGAGAACGAACCGAGGCCGGCGACAGCGGTTTGTACTTGAGCCGCCTGCCGTCCTCGTACTTGTTCCGGTCGTTCGCATCGACGGGCCGGTCGGGCGCCATCAGGTCGAGGACGTACAGTTCGGCGTCCTCCCGCCTGGGCCTCAGCAGGTTGACGCCGCTCCAGGCATCCAGCAGCGTCATCACGCCCTTCCGATAAGAACTGATCGTGTGACGTGAGACCTGCCTGCGCGTCAGATAGGCCTCGGTGAGTTCCCAGAGCGCCTGGTGATCGCGCTCGTTCACCGCTCGCGCCGCGAAGTGCCTGCGGTCCTCACTGCTCATGCTGAGCAGAGAGCGGGCTCGCTCGAGGCTCGAGGTGAGGGATCTGCTCAGTTCGTTCGACTTTGCCACGACGCCCACCTTCTTGGAACCGCTCACGAGGCCGCCAGAGGCAGAGGCCCGGCGCTCTCTTCCCCACCCGCTCCTAGTGGAATCATAATACACATTATGTTTCCACAAGACCAGGGGAGAGGCCGGAGGCGCAGATCATCACCTGACTTCCTCGATTCGCCTACGGCCATTAAGGGTGGAACTCTACTATGTCGAGTTGGTCGATAGCCTCGAAGTGTTTCACGTTGCCGGTCGCCAACTTCAACCCGTGTTCGAGAGCGGTACCTGCTATTAGGGCGTCTGCGAGCTGCAGCGAGTGGCTCAGGAAATGCTGCTCTACGAGAAACGATGCTCTGTCGCTGATCGACTCTGAAATGGGATGAATCGGCAGCTCCCATTCCCGGAGTTGACGCTGGAGGGTCCGTAACTCACTCTTGCTTCGCATCCCCTGGACCAGCTCCATATAGGTAACGGCCGAAGCGGCGATGCCACTGGTGTCGTGAAGAAACCTCGCAGCAGGCACGTGGCCACGCAGATACCAGATCAGGATGTCAGTATCGATCAGCATGTCGGTTTGCCTGCGAGGTCAGAAGCGGCCCTTTCGGAGTCGATCGACATACTCGACTACGTTCTCCGTGGCCTCGTGATCACTCCACATCCCGAACAAGGGCGAGTTGCCAAAGTCGGGCATCGATCTCTTCTTCACACCGATGGCCGTCATCTTGGCTCTTGGCTTGCCCCGATAGGTGACGATCACTTCCTCGCCGCGCTCAACCGCGTCCAGGATCCGCTTCGTGTCAGATCGCAACTCCTTGGCTTTTACTTCCATTTCGACTCCAGTCAAGTGACACTCTAGAGTATACACTATGACACGTCGGCGCCGGCTCAACCTGATAGGAATGGCCCGCCCTGCACCGCATCGTTGCAACGATCGCACTCGCGGTTACCGCAGTGGGTAATTTCCGGGTTCGAACGGATGGCTTCGGTAGCCAGGGAGAGCGCATCACTAGCGGGATAGACGGTCCAGCCACTCTCCCCCACGACCATCCGGCGAGCGCAACTCTCCAGCACGGGCTGGAACTTTCCGAACCCCTCTGAACAGCCGCCAACCGCGGCCGCAGCGGGCTCTCCGTTCCGATCGTTGGCCCAGCGCCGGAACAGGGTACGGCCGGCCTGCTCCTCGGCCAGGTGAATCAGCGTCATCCGGTCCAGGCTTACGCCCATCAGCACTACGAACCCGCCACATTCGGCCAGCTCTCTCAAGGGCGCATACACATCCATCCATGTCTGTACGGAGACCAGTCTCTCGGCAAGAGGCCCTACCGCAGAGAACGAGTCGAGCGGGTGGTCGCCTCGAACGCGCGAGTTGAACGAGCAAGAGTAGTTTCTTGCGTCCCCTTCGAGCGCTATCGATGATCTGAAGTTACCTGATGGCCTGACCCGTCTCCGCACACGTCTTGCACAAGAGTCGGCGTCCCAGGAACCGTCTGCGGCCCTCTGCCGTGAGCACCCATTCCCGAGTGACCCAGGGCGGGTCGTGCCTCACGTGCCTGGTGTGGCCACACTCGAGGTCTGCCACCCAGTGACCCTCCTCATCCTGATGGAAGCCGACGATCGCACGCTCGAATACCTCGCCCACGGGCCGATACTACGGCAGCTCAGAGGGCCGCAGGCAGGGCGGGGACGAGACCGAGCTCCTCGACCAGCTGAGCGGTCCAACGCTCGATCCGGTCCTCGTTCAGCTCGATCTGGCAGGTGTAATCGAGCGCCAGGCCCACGAACTCGTCGCCTCGCAGCGCCAATGAGGCATCGAACTCGTAGCCGTCAGTCGGCCAGAGACCCACGAGTTGGGCGCCGCGCGCCTCGAGCTTCTCTGCGATTATCCCTAGGGCGTCCTGGAAGGTGATCGGATATCCCAACTGGTCACCAGACCCGAACAACGCCACCCGTTTGCCGCCAAGGTCCAGCGAGTCGAGCTCGGGTAGTTTGTCGAACCAGTCGTCCTGGATTTCGCCCTCGTTCCAGGTCGAGCAGCCCACCAGGATGACGTCGTACGACTCGAGGTCGCTCAGGTCGGTCCGGCCGACCTCTCGGAGTACCGGTTCAACGCCCGACAGCGTCTCGACCCTCGTAGCGATCCTGTCCGCGGCATCGGCCGTGTCCCCGTAAGTGCTCCCGTAAACGATCAGCATCCGCATCCAGCAGCAGCCTAAGACGCGGGCCGGACTCCTGCCCATGATTCAGGTCATGGCTGTGTCGGCGCACTGCGAGTCAAGCTGGCCTCCGTGAAGAGCGGCAGGCGAAGAAAGCCGGCGGCCGGCGGGCGACCGAGCGAGATGAGGATCGACGAGGCGAGATGCACCGAGTGCGGCGCCTGCTTCGACCTTTCCACTGTGATCGTGAACGACCCGCAGCACATCCCCATCTTGGCGATCACCCTCGAAGCGATGGCCGAGTGCCCCGTTGGAGCCATCGTCTGGCGTGAGGGGGTCGCGTGAACGTCGAGGCCGGCAGCTAGTGGCGGTAACGGCGAAGAGACCTAGCGTACCCCTGAAGACGGTTGCTCTCCCGAACGAGCACGGCGCCTGGGCGTTCCTGCTCGAGCCTGCCTTGCTGGGACTGCTGCTGGCGCCCTCACTGGCGGGCGCGTCGCTGGGGGTCGCTGCCCTGGGCGCGCTTCTCACCCAACATCCGCTCAGCCTCGTCCTGGCCGACCGACGGAGGGGCAAGACCTACCCGAGAACCGGCCTTGCCCTGCGGTTCGTCCTCTTCTACGCGCCGGTGGCCGGCGCCGCGCTGCTGACGGCCGTTCTGCTTCGAGGAGAGGTCGCCTTCCTCTTCCCCGCTCTGGTCGTCGCCCCGCTGGCGCTGGTGCAACTCGTCCTCGATGCCCGCAACCGGGGTCGGTCGCTCGGCGCAGAGCTGTGCGGGGCGAGCGCCGTTTCGGCCCTCGCTCCAACCATCCTGCTGGCTGGGGGCAGCGAACTCGTGCCTGCCATGGCTATCTGGCTCCTGCTCCTGGCACGTAACCTCTCCTCGATCCTCTACGTGCGGGCCCGCCTCAGGCTCGAGTACGACCGCCCGGCCGGTTTGACGGTCCCGGTCGCTGCTCAGTTCGGTGCCCTGATGGTCGTCACCGCTCCCGTCGTGACCGGTGTCCTCCCATACGCGGCGCTGATGGCCATCGTCGTTCTGGCGGTCCGGGCACTGCTGGGCCTCTCGAAGTATCGCCGGGCCACCCAGCCCAAGTACGTCGGTATGCGGGAGCTTGCTTTCGGGCTACTCCTCGTGGCGCTCACCGCAGCGGGTACGGTCTTCGGGTGAGCCGCTACGAGTATCTGCTCGTCAAAGCCGCCCTCGTGTACCTGGTACTCACCGGGCTGCTCGGGGTAGCGTTCCTGATCGAACCGACGCTCGCCGGTTTCTTCCGCGTTACCCACGTGCATCTGGGAGTGATCGGTTTCTTCCTGTCGATGGTTATGGGGGTCGCCTACTGGATGATGCCCAGACCCGGCCAACTGAAGCAGGAGGGCCTCGAAGCCCTCACCTTCTATCTGCTCAACGCGGGGCTGGTACTTCGCATCATCGCCGAGCCCTGGTGGCGGTACAGCGGTGATCCTCTTCCCCACTGGCTGTCGATCTGTTCGGGCCTGCTGCTGTTGGCTGCGATCGTCACCTTCGCGGTCGCGATGCAGGCGCGGGTGAAGACCAAGGAGATGATCCTCGAGTTGAGGAGTAGGCGCGAGGCCACCGAACAGGGTTGAGATCGCACGCCAGGCATATCAGCCTGCCGAGGTTCTGCGCCTGAGGCTCCTTCCCCGAGGAGCCCCCAGCCAGGGCAAAACCCAGTAGTCGAGGCCCCAGTAACCGGCCACGCGCCAGGCGAGGACCAACCAGGTCGCCAGGATGAACATCACCGGGTTGCTCGAGACGGTTCCGGCAAGCAGGAAGCTTGCATTCAGGAACCCGCCCAGGAAGGCGCTCACGCCGGTGAGGAAGCCCAGTAGCAGGGCGAGGCCCACCAGCAGCTCGCCGAACGCAACCAGGTGGCCCATGACTGAGGCGTTCGGCAGGAACAGGTTCTCGATGAGCCAGGCGTACCATCCTGCTACGCTCGGATGATCGCCGCTCGAGAGGGTCAGCGCGCGGCCGAGGAAGCCGCGAACGGCTCCGCCGGCCTCGGGTCCCACCCAGGCAGGGTCGGTGACCTTGCCCAGTCCCGAGCTGAGCCACAGCCACCCCAGGTAGAGGCGCACCAGGGTCCAGAACGGTACCGATGCCTTGCTGGCGAAGACAAGTTTGCTGATGCGCGGTTCGGGATAGATACGGGCTGCGGTCGTGCTGCGGGTGCTCATCGAGTTGACCCCTTTCACTTCAGATCATCATCCCGAGGCTACATGTGCGCAGGTTATGAAAGTCCCGTTCCTGCTTCACTCCGGTTACTCTTGAGGGGTGCGCCTCGACAACGCCCAGGTTCTCGCGCGTTGCCCCCTCTTCGCTCAACTTCCCGACGAGGACATAGAGGCCCTGGCAGCGATCGCTACCCGGTTGCGATTGGAGAAGGGGCAGAGCATCTTCATGGCCGGTGAGCCAGCAGAGGCGCTGCGGGTGGTAGTCACCGGTTCCCTCAAGGTATTCGTGATCTCGCCGCAGTCTGGCCGGGAGCTGGTACTGACCGTTGAGCGGCCGTTCAGTTCGGTGGCCGAGTTGCCCAGCTTCGACGAAGGGGTTTATCCGGCGAGCGCCGAGGCGCTGGAGGAGTGTGAGCTGTTGGTGCTGCCCGATGCGGCCCTCAAGCAGGTTCTTAGGGAGAGGCCGGACGTCGCGCTTCACCTGCTCCGCACCCTGGGCAGGAGGCTGAGGCGGCTCGTCGAACTCGTCGAGCAGCTCTCCTTCCAGGAGGTGGTTCAACGCCTGGCGGGACACCTGCTCGACCGCGCCGCTGCCGGTCTTCCCTTCGAGCTGGAGACCAACGGTGAGATCGCCGGTCGACTTGGCACGGTGCCGGAGCTGGTCAGCCGCAACCTGTCGCGACTGCAGAACTCCGGGATGGTGACTATGCAGCGGCGCACGGTCACCGGTATCGATGACGCCGGGTTGCGGGCCATGGCCGATTCCGCCGGTCGTTAGAGCTCAGATCCAGTGCAGCCGGCGCCTGCCCTCGTCGGTCATCATCTCTGGAGACCAGGGCGGGTCCCAGACGATCTTCACGTCCACGAACTCGACGCCCGGGAGCCGTTCCAGGGTAAGGAGCACGTCCTTCTCGATGGTCCCGTGCATCGGGCAGCCGGGCGTGGTCAGGCTTATGGTCGCTTCGATGTTCCTGGCTATCACCGCAACCGAGTAGACGAGGCCGAGATTGACCAGATCGACACCCAGTTCGGGGTCGATTACGTCGCCGAGCGCTTCGAGGACCTGCGAAGCCGGCACGACCGGGTTGAGTTCCGTTATCTCGACTGCGATCCCGGTCGCCTCCTCATGCCGCCGCGGGTTCCGCCGCAGGCGCTTCCAACGAGTGGTCGCCGAAGACGATCCAGAACGCCTGAACCAGCTGGGACCAGGCGGCGACCGCGAACAACGTGGCACCGATGGTGGCCACGAGTGGGCTGGCCACCACCCGCGTCGCGACGACCAGCGGGACGGAGACGGTGATGCACCAGAAGGTGCACCGATCCAGCCAACCGAGAGCAAGTTCACCAAGCAGCGGAACCCTGGCTCGTCCTACCAATGCTCCGTAGCGGTGCTGCCAGGTGAGGAAGCCGAGGATCTTCGAGTACATCCCGACTATCGACAGAGTGACGAAGCCGAACAGTATGGCCGCCACCGCGGCCGGAGCAGGACCGACGGCTGAGAACAGTGCGGTTGGCACCAGCAACACGGGTGCCAGGACGAAGAGCCTGAGCGGAAGGCCGAGCTTGCGCCTCACGCGCTTGCGCACGATGGCGATCACGTCCAGGAGGAAGAGGATCACGGCGGCGATGAGCGCGAGCCCGGCGAATTCCAGAAGCGGGAGACCTGTGAACGTCTGGATAGCCAGGAGCGCCAGGCCAACGTGCACCGCTCCCGTGAGGAGACGCAGCCGCTTCTGCGACACGCCGTGGCTCAGGACGAACATCCCCAGCAACTTGTGTCCCGCTCCAGCGATCGCGAGGAAGAAGGTACCGAAGAGGCCGAGCCCAAGATGCAACAGCGTCGGGTTGCCGAGCGCGTCGGCCAGGGCCGGTATCCGCCGGCTCAGGGCTACGAGGACTCCGGCTGCGGCCGTCGCCGTGAGATACATTGCGGCGGCGAGCATGGCAGCACCGACCGCGTCCCGCGAGGTGGCGCTTCGGCTCGTGCGCCAGACGTTGTAGGCGAAGACCAGGAGCCCGCAGACGGCGAGGCTGCCACCAGTTGCCAGCAGCCAGACTCGGTACCCCGTGGCGAACCCTATGACCACTCCTGCACTACCGGCCAACAGCAGCCAGTAGGTCACCGTTCCCAACCGGGCGGAGTGCAGCTGCGTGACCAGGACCACCGGCATCAGCTGGTGCATCGCACCGACCAGCACCATGGAGGCGAACCCGAGCGTTAGCGTGTGAACCACCGCTAGCGCTGCAGGCGTTGCGTAGTAGCCAAGCAGCAGTTCCGGGTCGAGCGCGAGCGCCGTGGCCGCGGCGGCAAGGGATGCTGCCCCCGTCAACAGGAAGCGCGCCGGTACCCAGAAAGGGACAGCGTTCGCTCGGAGATTCACGGCGCTGGACTAGCGGCCGGCTTCAGGATCTCTACCTGCGTGCTGCCGTCATCCTGCGGGTGCACATGGTACTCAGCGCCCCGCTCCTCCAGCTGAGGAAGCAGGTAGATAGGCACCCGGTCGTTGTGGATCACCAGCCTCCCGCCGGGAAGCAGGCGCTCGTAAGCTTCGAGCGTCCGCACCATTGGCATGGGCGGTTCGAGGCCGCGGTTGTCGAGGATCTCTCCGTCCATCGCCCGGAGTCTAGGCTCGCTCACCGCCCAGCTCCCATGACCCAGGTCATGGAGGAGCGGGTCCCTGAGGCGTCAAGATCCGGCCATGAGAACGTCCCAGACAGCCCGAGCACGACATCACCGCCAAGTCGCGGAGCTGTTCCCATGCCCCTCATAAAGGCTCTGGCGCGCCGCAAGTTCCTGGAGAACGGCCCGGCCCCGCAGGTTCTCAACATGGGGACCAACCTCGCCAGCATGCTGCTGTGCCTCAAGCATGGCCAGACGCTCGAGGCACCGGCCAGCGACGCCAGTGAGACTCTTTTCTGCGTTCTCGCCGGAAGTGGCTTCGTGCGGGAGGGCTCCGAGGAGCACGCCGTCGAAACGGGCGACGTTGTTCACGTATCCGCAGGCGACACCAAGGCGCTGATCGCCGGCGAGGGTGAGCTCAGCGTCCTGGGAGTCCGTTATCTGAAAGGGCGTTCTTGAAGCACCAGGGCCTTGGGGCCAAGGTGCGGGAAGGCAGGAAAGAAGTGCAGAAGTTCGATGTCCGTGAGATCATCCCCCGCGAGCGTCACGCGAAGATCTTCAAGCTTTTCGACGGCCTCGAGTCGGGCCAGGCGTTCGAGCTCATCAACGACCACGATCCGAAGCCGCTCTACTACCAGTTCCAGATGGAGCGGCCGGGCCAGGCCTCCTGGGAGTATCTCGAGGAGGGACCTGAGACATGGCGCGTTAAGGTAGGCCGGGTCTGAGCTACCGCTAACTCCTCATGCCTCCGGGAGGGCGGTCTCAGGCGGCCGCCCTCCTTGCTGTCTGGTTGACCCAGGTCATGGAGCGGGAGAGCACCGTGGAGCGAAAATCTGCTTATGGCAAGCCCTCTCGATCAGATAACGCGCGAGACTTCGGTCAACCGGATCCTGGAACTCGCCCCCGACGCAATCGTAGTCCTCGATGAGTTCGGTATCGACAGCTGCTGTGGTGGCAGCCTCTCCCTGGGTGAGGCCGCCCAGGAGGCAACGGTCGACGCGGACCTGGTCCTGTCGCGATTGACGAGCAGGTACCAGGAGTGAACCTCCTGGATCAGGCTCAGTACGGCGACCGACGGCACACGCGGATCCTCTCCTCTTCGGCGGAAGCCAAACTGGTCCTCTTCAGCCTCGCGAACGGGCAGGAGGTGAAGGGCCGGGGCGAACCGCGAGTCCACATGATCGCCCTCGAGGGGCGCGGTTCGCTCTGGGCCGGCGAGAACAGGATCGACGCGAAGGCCGGCACGATGATCCAGGCCGAGCCCGGCGAGGCCCACGGAGCTGCAGCTGCAGACGGCAACTTCCTGGTTCTGGGGATCATCACTCCCGGCTCGTGATAACCGCCAGCCGGGTGGCTCTGGCCAGCTCCCTGACCTACTTCCTGCTGGCCAACACGTTGGGGCTGCTGATGGGTTCGGGTCTAGTCGGTTACGTGTGGCGACCGGCGCACGCTCACCTGAACCTGCTCGGGTTCGTGAGCATGATGATTTACGGCGTGGCCTATCATGCTCTGCCGCGCTTCAGCGGCAGACCGTTCAAGCGTCCCCGGCTGGCGCTGACCCAGATCGTCCTCGCCAACATCGGCCTGCTGGGAATGGCGCTCGTGTGGGGACTCGCGCTGCCCCCCGCCCTGTTCGCGCTCTGGGGCGGGATCGAGTACCTCTCCAGCCTGCTCTTCGTCTTCCTCATAGGTGAACTGCTGCTGCCCGAACGGGGTAGCGTCGGAGGACGCGGCCTCGGTTGAACTCGACTGGAGCGCGCTCGAACGGATGCCAGCGACTCCACTTTTTGTACGAGCGGCGACGGGCTGCGCCTCGGACAGGTCGCGCTGTCCTTGCGCCTGGCCGGCACCAAACGACGCGCGCAGGCTCTCTGCCTGCTGTCGACTCAGCTCGCTTGGCTGAGTACCGGCTTCACGCCTTTGCAGAGTTGCGCCATCTTCACTTCGGAGAGCACCTCGCGGATCTGCAGCGTGGTCGCGAGCCAGGCCAGCTTGAGGTTGCAGCCGCCCACACGCTGCTGGGTAGCGCACTGCTTCTTCGTCTGGCAGGTGTCGAGGATGAGCTTGCCCGACACGCCCTCGATGATGTCGAGCATCGAAAGCCGGTCCACCTCGACCTTGAGGGAGAGACCGCCGGAGCGGCCCATCCGGCTCTCCACCAGATCGGCCTGGACGAGCTTGCGGATGACCTTGGCGGTGAAGGCCGGGGGCAGCTGCAGTCTTGCGGCGATCTCGGCCGTACTGATGCCCGGGTTCTCGGCGATCTGGATGACGGCGTGGATAGCGTAGCTTTCGTCCCGTTTGAGGAGGGTGCGTAGTGCGTCCATCTGCCCTATCTTACCCTTGCTACTCCAAGTTTCGGCACTTCCTCATCGACGGTGCGCGGATTTGTGTTGTCCAGCCCGGAGTAAACGGTGAACCAGGCTGCCGCCTTCACCTCTTACTCGGATGAAGAGCGCCGAGTAGCACGTGGCGAGGCACCGTTGGCGTGACGGGGAGGGTTGCCGATCCGCTGCGGTTATCATTCCTTGGCAACGCCTTCACGCCGATCGCTTCTATCCAGCTTTAGGATCGCGTTCGAAGCAGCGACCTCGCCTGCGAAGAAGAGCTCGTAGTTCTCCTCGAGGCGGTCGATCTCGTAAAGGTAGTTCACCATCATGCCGAACGACTCGGCCAGCCCCTTCTCGGACGTGTCAGCGAGCCAGTTGAGCCGCTCGACCTTGGCGCCGTTGAAGATATGGAATCGTTCGACCGGGTCACGCGGCTTGCCCACCTGGTTCCGTTCATGGAGCAGGTAGTGCGTGCAGAGCCGCATCAACGGTTCCTCCAGGGCGGCCGATATCGTCTCGTCCTGGTACCAGTCGTTACCTTCGAGCAGCTCGCTCAGGCTCTCTGCCCCGGAGACCGCTGCATGCAACCTGCCGACCCGCCCCTCCTCATCGAGCAGCTCCTCTGCCCTGCCCTCGGCCAGCGCGGCCAGCAGCCAGCGCCGGAAGCCGGGAATAGGTGAGAGAGTCACGAAGGTCCTGAGACCGGGATGCTGGCGGGCGAGCCGATCGGTCACCTGCTTGAGCAGGAAGTTCCCGAAGCTGATTCCACGCAGACCCTGTTGAGTGCTCGAGATCGAGTAGAAAACGGCCGTGTTGGCCTTATGGGGATCTATCACCGGAGCGGCCAGATCGAGGAGGTCGTGGATCCGACTAGGGATCCCCTTCGTAAGCGCCACTTCGACGAAGATAAGAGGCTCGTTGGGGATCTTCGGGTGGAAGAAGGCGTAGCAGCGCCGGTCTTCGTCGAGTCGATTCTTCAGGTCGTCCCAGGACCGTATCGCGTGAACCGCCTCGTAGGCCACCAGTTTCTCGAGTAGCGAGGCAGGCGAGTCCCAGCTAATGTCTTCGAAGGTGAGCAGACCTACGTCGAACCACGCCTCGAAAAGCGACTTGAGGTCGTGGTCGAGCTCGCGGAGCGAAGCGTCCTCCTTCAGGAACGAAAGCAGGTCGGCGCGGAGATCGACGAGGAACTTGAAGCCCTCGGGAAGCGAGTTGAACATCTTGAGGAGATGAACGCGCGGCGGCCTGAGCGCCTCCTGGAGGCGGGCGTAGCTCTCGCTTCCGGGCTCGTGCAGGTACGCTTCCACCGCTGTGGACACTAGTCGCGGATCGAGTCCGAACTCCTCGGTAAGCAGTCTGAGGAAGCGCTTGCGCCCCACTTCACTTAGGGTCAGATACAGGTAGCCGAGCTTCGCGGCCTCGGCCCTCGCCGCAGTTTCGATCCCTTGCTCCTCGATACAGTCGATCATGAGGTTGCGGAGTTTCCCGAGGTCGGGGTCCGGGAGGTCGGGCCTGATCGCCCGGCTTGTCGAGTTCCGGCCGAATGCCAGCTCCCGCCACACGCTCCTGATGCTGGTTAGTGCTCGGTTCAAGAACGGCCGCGGTACCCTGGCCTGGGTCTCGATCTCCACAGCTGCTGCCTCCTCCTCCGGTCGGGCAACCAGGTCCCCCGATCTCCAGCTCAGTACCGGGGCGAACCCCAGCACCAAGATAAGGGTTGCTGCCGACCGGATGAAGTCGAACGTGGGTGGCGGGATCGCGACTGCGATTAGAACGGCCGCCCCGTGTAGGACCGCCGCATCGCGCAGTTCGAGTGTGCTGAGCCTGAACTACCGCCCGCCGCGGTACTTGAGCGCCTCCATGAGTTCGTCGACGATCTGCTCGGTATCGCCTCTGAGGATGGCGGTAGAGACGTGATCGCGGATGTGCGACCTGAGTACCTTCTCGTTGACCTTGCTGATGGCGCCCTGGACAGCGCTGAGCTGCTTCATCACGTCGACGCAGTAGATGCCCGGGTCTTCGAGCATCCGAAGTACTCCCTCGAGATGCCCACGGGCCCCCTTCAGCCGCCTGACCGCGTCCTTGCGAGTCTCGTCATCCAGGTGGAGGCAGTCGGCCCCATGAGGCGCGGCAGCTTCGTTGGCTGACCCGGGCTGCGCCGCGTCCATCCGGTCCATCAGTGCCGAGCGGTTCCGGTTCCCGCTGCGGTAGCCTGGTAGCCTTCTTCCTGCACGGCAGCAACCAGCGCTTCGAGGTCGGCGTCGCCTTCGACTTCCGCGGTCCCGCTGGCCAGATCGACGCGCACCTGCTCCACGCCATCTACCGACTTCAGGGCCGACTCCACCGCCGCCTGGCAGTGCCCGCACGACATCCCACCGATCTTCAACTGAGTCATCGAGTTCTCCTCTCGCCACCCACTCCGGGTGGGGTGACTGTCTGACTTCGAGAATAGCATGCTGACTCCGATAGGAACAGTAGCCCGGGCAAAGACTACCCACCCCCGGTGGGATGGTAGGATCGGAGAAACTCCGGGAGCGTCGGCGACCGGCCTACGAGGTGCGATCGAGATGGATGACGAAAACAACGATATCAGGCGAACGAATCTCGGCGTACAGGGCATGACCTGCGCCGCCTGCAGCACGAGGGTCGAGCGGGCCCTACTCAAGGTGGACGGAGTACGAGAGGCGAACGTGAACCTGGCGACCGAGAAGGCTACGGTGAGTTTCGGAGGCTCGGTCGGGCTCGAACAGTTGAAGGAGGCGATCACCCGGGCCGGCTACGGGGTGCGTGAGGAGCTCTCAGGCGGCGAGGAGGCCGACGCCGAGCGCGAAGCGCGCGAACGGGAGTCGCGGAAGTTGCGCCGGACGGTCGTGGTGGCCGCCATCCTCACCGCGCCGATCCTGCTGCTCGAGATGGTTCCGATGATCATCCCGGGGCTGGGCACTCGGCTCCACTCCCTGGTGCCGGACCGAATCTTCAACTACCTCTTCTTCCTGCTCGCCACGGTGGTCCAGTTCGGGCCGGGACTTCGCTTCTACCGGCGGGGCTGGCCTGCCCTGCGCGAAGGATCGCCCGACATGAACACACTGGTGATGTTGGGCTCGAGCGCCGCCTACGGTTACTCGGTCGTCGCCACCTTCTGGCCCGGCTTGCTCCCGATCGGCACGGCCCACGTCTACTACGAGGCGGCAGCTACGATCATCACCCTCATCCTGCTGGGCAAGTATTTCGAGGCCCGGGCCAAGGGCCGCACCGGCGACGCCATCCGCCGGCTGCTCGACCTGAGGCCCGAGACCGCACTTCTGGTGCGTGGCAGCGAGACGGTCGAAGTGCCGGTGGATGAGGTCGCCACCGGCGACATGCTGGCCGTTCGACCCGGCGAGAGGATCCCGGTCGACGGAACGGTATCGGAGGGATCCTCCTACGTCGACGAATCGATGATCACAGGTGAGCCGCTGCCGGTCCGCAAGGGTGAAGGCGACCAGGTGGTGGGCGGGACCATGAACAAGACCGGCGCCTTCCGGTTCAGGGCCACTCAGGTGGGAAGCGATACCGTCCTCGCCCGAATCGTGAGGATGGTAGAGGAGGCCCAGGGCTCGAAGGTGCCGATCCAGCAACTCGCCGACCGGGTGGTGGCGGTGTTCGTGCCGATCGTCCTGGCCGTCGCAGCGCTCACCTTCGCCGTCTGGCTCCTCTGGGGTCCGCAGCCGGCACTGACCCTGGCGCTGGTCAACGCGGTCGCGGTTCTGATAATCGCCTGCCCCTGCGCGATGGGTCTGGCGACCCCTACGTCGATAATGGTGGGTACGGGCAAGGCCGCCGAGATGGGGGCGCTCTTCCGCAACGGCGCGGCCCTGCAGACGTTGCAGGAGACCGGCGTGATCGCGCTCGACAAGACCGGGACGCTCACCGTTGGGAGGCCCGAACTCACCGACCTGCGACCCGCTGACGACTTCGACCGCTCCCAACTGCTGAGCTGGATGGCGAGCGTCGAACAGTACTCGGAGCACCCGCTGGGCGAGGCGATAGTGCGGGCCGCGAGGGCGCAAGGACTTGACTCGAGCGCCGCCGACCGATTCGAGGCGGTCCCCGGCTACGGGGTCGAGGCGCGGGTAGACGGCCACCTCGTTCAACTGGGAGCGGCGCGCTACATGGACGGTCTCGGTATCGGAACGCAACCTTTCGCAGAGGAGGCGCACCTGCTCGCCGGCGACGGCAAGAGCCCGATATTCGTAGCAGTCGACGGGAAACTCGCAGGCGTCGCCGCCGTGTCCGACCCGCTTCAGGAGGCCTCGGCCGAGGCTGTGGCAGAACTCCACCGGCAGGGTCTGCGGATCGTGATGGTAACCGGCGACGACCGCACCACCGCCCTCGCCATCGCCCGCCGTCTGGGCATCGACGAGGTGGTCGCCGAGGTCCTGCCCGAAGGCAAGGTGGCCGCCGTAGAGGAACTCCAGGGGCGTGGCGCCAAGGTGGCGTTCGTGGGCGACGGTATAAACGATGCACCGGCGTTGGCCCGCGCCGACGTCGGGATCGCCATCGGCACCGGCACCGACATCGCCATCGAGAGCGCCGACCTGATCCTCATGGCGGGCGACCTCCGCGGTATCCCCAACGCCCTGGCCCTCTCCCGAGTGACGATGACCAACATCCGCCAGAATCTGTTCTGGGCGTTCTTCTACAACGTCATCCTCATCCCCGTTGCCGCAGGCGTCCTCTACCCGTTCTTCGGTATCCTGCTCTCCCCCGTCCTGGCAGCGGCCGCCATGGGAGTCTCGAGCGTCTTCGTACTCACCAACGCTCTGCGTCTTCGCACCTTCCGGGCGCCCATGGGCGCCCCCAGTGGGCAGGTCGAGGTCGAACTGAAGCGTGCGGTCGCGTGATACGGCTCCCAGGCGAGAGCGCCAGGGTTGGGACAAATGTCTCTCTGGCCCCTCATCTGGGAGCGCTAGACTCTGAACGTTCTAAATACGAGATTTCTTTCGAGAGCGGAAGTGATGTGATGAATACGGTGCCCCCGGAAGGCTTCACCGGTGTTTCCGGCCGAAGCCGCGAGTACAGGTTGAAACGTGACAGCTATGTGTGGCTGGCAGGCAGCGGCTACCGGCACATGCGCCGCGGCAGCCTGCTTTCGGGCTACCTGCTGCGCCGCAACGAGGTATATCAGAAGCTCGTGCTCGAGACGCGCGATGGTGTACTCAACGTGAACGAAGAGGACGTGGAGGCGTTACCTCCCTCCTGACCTTCTCAGCTGCTCCCGGCGACGGCCGCATCGATCTCCACGATGTGGCCGTCACTCACTTCTACCCGGCCTTCGCGCGTCTCCAGCAGCAGGCAGCCTTCGCTGGTCGTGCCGGCACAGCGGCCCAGCAGTGTCCGGTCGCCCGTCCGCAACCGCACGACCCGCCCCGTCAGCGGATCGAAGCGGGCGAAGCGGTCGGGAAGTCGGGGGTCGATCTTCACGAGTGAGCGCGCCACGGCGGCCAGTACCAGGTCGGACACATCGGCCGGGTCTAGACCGGGCAGCGCTCCAGCCCCTGGCGGCGGCTCGTTGCGAACGTTGATGCCGACCCCCACCAACAGATGGTTCCGGAGGTACTGGCAGAGGATCCCGCCGATCTTCCCGGGGAGTCTGGACATGGGCCCCACGGAAGAAGCCTCGTTCCACAGGTGCAGGTCGTTGGGCCACTTGAGTGCGATGGCGACGCCTCGGTCGTGGAACGCCTCGGCGATGCCGACCGCTATCGCCAGCGGGAAGTAGGAGGAACGGAGGGAGCCGGACCAGTCGCTCACCGCCAGCGACTGGTAGGAGCCTCCCGGCCCACTTCGCCACTCGTCCGCTCGCCGCCCCTTTCCCATCGTCTGCGCCCCCGCCCGAACGACCAGCCGATCGATCTCCTCCCCGGCGATGAGGCGACGGCGCAGCTCCTCCTGGGTCGAGTCGATGACCTCGTGACGCTCTACGCGCCACTCGAGCAAGGGCGCCTCAGCCAACGGCTACGGCCTCCGACCGGGCGATCGAGAAGACCCGGCTCACCCCCTGCTCGGTGGTGACTCCCCACATGACGTCGGCCACCTCGAAGGTCGCCTTCTGATGGGTGATGAGGATGAACTGGGTGCCTCGCTGCGCGAGTCGCGTCAGGAAGTCGCAGTAGCGGCGGATGTTGGCCTCATCCAGCGGGGCGTCTACTTCGTCGAGAACCGCTATCGGCAGCCCTTGCTGACCGCCTCCCGACATGAGAGCGAAGAGGAACGCCATCGCGCCCATCGTCCGCTCGCCTACCGAGAGGAGGTTGAGCTGGCGGGTCTGCTTGCCGGGAGGCTGCAGCCGTATGCGCAGGCCCACCGGCCTGCCCTCCTCGCGCTCGACTTCTATATCTGCCTCGGCGTTCTCGCCGAACAGCTCGATCACGTGCTTGCGGAAGCCGTCCCGCAGCCCGGTCACGCCGGCTTCCAGCCTGGTGTTCGTCTCGTTGTCGAGCTTCTCGAGAGTGGTGGCGAGCTCGTCGATGGCCAGTTGCGCCTTCTCCGACTCCTCCCGCAGAGAGGCCAGGCGGGCCTCCTCCTGCTCGAGCTCCAGTCCGGCTCGGTGGTTGACCGCGCCCAGGGCCTCCAGCTCGGCGGTGGCGTCCGAGAGCTGCGCCTTTAGCGCTCGCTCCGAGCCGTCCATCGTAGGGATGCCGCCGGGGAAGGCGGCGAGCTCCTCGTTGGCGAGTTCCCAGGCCGCTTCGCGTCGGGCCAGCGTGACGTTGATCCTCTCCAGAGCCTCGCCTCTCGCCGCTTGCGCCTCGGTGAGCCTGGTGAGCCGCTCCTCTAGAGCGGCCAGACTTTCGGCGGCTAGTCGGTACGCCTGCTCCTTCTCCTCGAGGTCGGAGGGGACGGCGGCCCTCGCCTCCTCGAGCGCCTGGCGCGCCCGGTCGAGTTCGACCGCGGTTCGCTCCGACTCCTGCTCGAGCGTCCGGCGCCGCCCCTCGAGAGCCTCCCGCCGCTCGAGGTCGCGACGATACTGAGCCCTCGCCGCCTCGAACGCCTGCTGTCGCTCCGCGGCCAGCAGACGCTCCTGACGCCTCTCGGCGAGCTCCCGTTGGCGCTCCTCTACCCTCTCCCGGCACGACTCGAGTTTCGCTTCGCATTCGGCGAGGGCCGTGGCAGCCGCCTCCAGCCGCTCCTCGTCGACGTGCGAGAGTGGCGCTTCCATGCCCTCCAATTCGTCGCAGGCTCGCTGGTGCCGGCGTGCCACCTCGGCCAGCAGCTCCCGTCTGGCGGCCTCCTCCTCACGCAGCCTCGAGAGAACGGCCGCAGCCTCGTCAAGCAGCCTTCGGCCCTCTGCCTCCCGTTCTATGAGGTCACGCGCCCTGGCCTGGAGTTCGGTGAGTTCGGCCTCGGCTCGTCGAGCCGACCCGGTCGCCTCGGCGGCAGCCGCCTCGGCATCCTCCAGCTCCGCGGCAGCTCCCAGCACCCCGGCCTGGGCCTGCCGCTTACCGCCGCTCATCGCCCCGTAGCTCTCGACGATGTCCCCCTCCAACGTCACCATCCGAGGTCGAGATCTCTCTCGGCGGGCGATCGCGACCGCGTCGGCCATCGTCCTCACGATCATCGTGTTGCCCAGGAGTTGGCGCGCCACCGGGGCGAAGCGCTCGTCGGCGTCGATGAGATCGCTGGCCATGCCGATCACTCCTGGTTCGTCCCGCAGACGCTCGGCGAGCGGGACGGCGCGACCGTCCACCAGGTCGAGGGGCAGGACCGTTACGAAGCCGCCGCCCTTGCGCACTGCGTCGAGCACCTTCTGGCCGGTGCCCGCGTTGTCGACGACCACGTACTCCATACGGCGGCCCAGGGCCGCTCCGACCGCGCCGAGGTACTCGTCGGGTACTCGCAGCAGATCGGCGACCGAGCCGTGGATCCCGCGGATCCCGCTGGAGAGCGCGGTCCGCGGTCCCTGAGCGTAGCCGCGGCGGGCCTCGAACGCCTGGCGGCTGCGTTCGGCCGCCCGCCCGCGGGCCTGAGCCTCGGCCAACGCGTTGGCGTGACGCGCCTGCGCCTCCTCCAGCTTGCCGCGCAGGGCCGAGAGTTCCTCCCCCAGCCGCAGGTGGCGATCACGCAGCTCCTGCGCCCGCGCCTCCTGCTGCTCGAGTTCGCTGCCGTCCCGGCCCCGCTCCTCCAGCTCGGCGGCCTGGCGCTCGATCTCGGCGAGTTCTCTGTGCAACGCCTCGCGCCGGCTCTCCAGCGCCGCGCTCTGCTGCGCCGCCGCATGGGCGACATTCCTGAGCCGTTCATGCTCCTCACGGGCGGTACGCGCCTCCGACTCGGCGGAAGAGCGTTCCTCGAGGGCGATCCCGAGCTGGGCTTCTGCTTCGGCCTGCGCCGCCTCCAGCCGCGCGACGTCGACGTCGGGCTCCAGCGGCGCCTCGAGCCGTTCGAGAGAGCCGAGTTCCTCCCCTACCGCGGACCGCTGCAGTTCGAGGTCGCGCGAGCGCGCCTCCAGGTTCTCGACGCGGGCGGCGGCGACACGAACATCCCCGCGCCGGGCTTCACTCTGCGCCATCGCCTCGCGGTAGGCGCGTTCGCTTTCGCTCTGCGCCTGGCGGCTGGCGCTCAACTCCCCGCGGCCGGCCTCCAGTTCGCTGCGGGCTTCGGCTACTTCGGCCTCGAGTTTGCCCTTGTCCTCCCTGAGAGCCCCGATCTCCGAGCGCAGGCTCGCTTCGCGGAGCATCGCGAGGGTGTAGCGGAGGCGCAGTGAGTCGCGGGTCAGCTCGGCGTGCCGCTTCGCCCCCTGCGCTTCCTCCTGCAACCTCCCGATCTGGCGCTCGAGCTCCTGCATCAGGTCCTCGAGGCGTTCGAGGTGAGTCCTGGCGGTCGCCAGACGGTCCTCGGTCTGCTCCCGTCTCCCGGCCAGCCTCGCCACGCCGGCGGCTTCGGCCACATACTGCAGGAGCTTGGCGGGATCGGCCATCAGCACGCCGCTCACCTCACCCTGACCGATGATCGCCAACCCGCTCTTGCCCAGGCCGCTCCCCGCCAGCTCCTCATCGATGTCGAGGAAGCGGGCGTTCTTGCCGTTCAATCGGAGTCTGCCGGTACCGTCGCGATGGAGGCTGCGGAAGACCGTCACCTTGCTCTGTCCGCCGCGCAGTTCGAGCTCGACCTCGGCGTAGCCCAGCGACCGCTTGCCGGACGCTCCATGGAAGATCAGGTCGGTCTTCTCGCCGGCCCTGAACTCCGAGGCTCGACCGCCGCCGCTGGCCCATTTGAGCGCGTCGATGACGTTGCTCTTGCCCGATCCGTTGGGACCGACGATCGCCGTGATACCGGGGGCGAACTCGACGGTCGTGCGGTTGCCGAAGCTCTTGAAACCGTGGAGGGTCAGCGAAGTCAGCCGCACGCGAGCCTAGTCCGCGGCGAGTCGCCGCAGCAGTTCTGCCGAGGTGTGGATGCCGCGGAAGTAGTTCTCCAGCATGAAGTGCTCGTTGGGAGCGTGAGCCCCGTCGGTCTCGAGGCCCATGTCGAGCATGATCACGTCTCCCCCGAGCTCCTTCTGGAAGGTCGCGACCACGGGGATGCTGCCGCCGGTGCGCACGAACTCCGGGCTCTTGCCCCAGACGGCTTCTATCGCCTGGCTGGCGGTCTCCAGGGCGGGCGACTCGAGCGGCACCACTCCCGGCGGGCCGTCGTTGAGATGCCGCACCTCGACCTCCACCCCAGCCGGGGCGAGGCGCCGCAGGTGCTCCCTCAGCAGCTCGAAGATCCGCCTCGGCTGCTGGTCCGGCACCAGGCGACAGGAGATCTTCGCCATCGCCTGAGCAGCGATCACCGTCTTCGAACCCTCACCCTGGAAGCCGCCGCCGATGCCGTTGACGTCGAGCGTCGGTCTCGTCCAGATCCGTTCGATGACGCTGTAGCCGGCTTCGCCCGGGCTGGCTTTCACGCCCACGTTGGCCAGGAACCGCTTCTCGTCGAAGGGCAACTTCGCCAACGACTCGCGCTCCCGTTCGGTAATCGGCTGAACGTCGTCGTAGAAGCCGGGCACGGTGATCCTGCCTTCGTCGTCGTGTAACCCCGCGATCATCCGCGCGAGGGCGTTGATGGCGTTGGGGACCGCACCGCCGTAGGCACCGGAATGTAGGTCGCGGTCGGCCGCCTTCACCCTGACCTCCACGTAGACGATCCCCCTGAGCCCGTAGGTGAGGCTGGGCTGATCGGGGCCCAGCATGGCCCCGTCGGAAATGAGCACGATATCGGCGGCGAGTCGTTCACGGTTCGCCTCGATGAAGGGCGCCAGGTTCGTCGAACTCACCTCTTCCTCCCCCTCGACGAGGAAGAGGATGTTGAGCTTCGTCCCGGGCTGCGCGTCGAGAAGCGCCTCGACCGCTTTCAGGTGGGCGTAGACTTGTCCCTTGTCGTCGCTGGCCCCGCGGGCGATCAGTCGGCCGTCCGTCACCGTCGGCTCGAACGGCGGGTGCTCCCACAGGTCGAACGGATCGGGCGGCTGCACGTCGTAGTGGCCGTAGATGAGGACGGTGGGAGCGTTCTCGTCGACGCGACGTTCGGCCAGGACCAGTGGGTGGCCGGGAGTGTCGTGCACTTCGCTCGTGAAGCCGAGCGCGTCGAATCGCTCCTTGAGGTACTCCGCGGCCCGTCTCACGTCCCCCTTGTGCTTCGGGTCGGCCGAGACCGAGGGGATGCGGAGGAATTCGATCAGTTCTTCGAGGTGGCGCTCACGGTTGCGAGCCAGGTAGGACTCTAACGGCATGAAGGGCAGTATACCCTCAGCCTTCGTTCTCTCCGGAGCCGTCAGTCGGCGAAGGAAGGGCTTCACGGAAGCTCTTCATCCGGTCCTGGAGGGCGCCCTGGAGCTCGGTGATGCGGTTCTCCATGTTGTCCTGGAGCTGGTCGAGCTTGCGCCTCAGCTTGATGATCTCCTCCACCCCGGCGAGGTTCACGCCCAGCTCCTGGGTGAGCCGGCGGATCTCTCGCAACTGTTCGATGTCGCGTTGGGAGTAGAGCCTCGTCTTGCCGGCGCTGCGGCTCGGCTCGATGAGCCCCTTCCGTTCGTAGAGGCGCAAGGTCTGAGGGTGCATGTCGACTAGTTCGGCTGCCACGCTGATCACGTAGAGCGGCTTGTCCCGGTCGATGGCGGCCTGGTTGTCGACGTTGCGGTCAATCGTGTTGTTGTCGTCCTCGGCCATCCGTCACTCCTTCGCCGCGAGCGGCAGCCCTCCCCGGGTGAGTTGCTGCAACCGATCCTTACCCATCCTGCGCAGGCCCCGCCACAGGTCCTCCCTCACCGTGAGCAGCAGGTCGCCCCCCAGGCCGCCGGAGGTGAACCTGAGAGTGCTTCCATCCCTGGTACCGGCCGGGATGCGCACAGGCATGCCGAGCACCTCGCTGTTGACGCCACGGTCGAGTTCCCAGGCGGTGACGAACAGTTCGGCCAGCAGATCGCCACCGCGCCGGACTACACCTTCTGGAAGGTCGACCCCGAGTGTGACGAACACGTCTCCGGGCGGAGTGCCGGGGCCGCCCAGACCACGGAGCCGCAGCTTCGTTCCCGGCTTCACCCCCGGCGGCACCTCTACGTCGACGAGGCTCCCGCCACGCTGCTGACCGCGTCCCCCGCAGGCGGGACAGGTTCCGCCGCGGGCGCGACCGCTCCCGCGACAGGTGGGACAGATGCTCGGACCCGGCACTCTCACTCTCACCGAACCGCCGCTGCGCGCCAGCGGTACCGGCAGATCGACCGAGATGTCGCGGTGCTCTCCCGGCAACAGACCGCTGCTACGCATCATCCCGGTGACGGCGCCGAAGAGCATGTCGAAGACGGCGTTGCCGGTCTTGGGCATGCCACGGTGCAGATCCCAGTCGACGTTGATCTCCGCTTCCCGGAAGATCGTCTGCCAATCGACGGTTTCGAAGTCGGGCCTGCCACCGGCGTTGCCGTAGCGGTCGAACCTGGCTCGCGACTCGGGGTCACGTAGGGTGGCGTACGCCTCGGACACCGCCTTGAACTTCTCCTCGGCCTGCTTGTCACCCGGGTTCCGATCCGGGTGGTACTGCAGCGCCAGTTTGCGGTAAGCCGACTTGATCTCGTCCTGAGTCGCGGTCCGCTCGACACCCAGCACCTGGTAAGGGTTCGTGGCGGTGCTAGTCACTCCTAGGAATATACATTATCTGAGCGTCCCTCTATGAACCCGGGCCCCACGCCGGCCCCCATACATCCGTCTGAGGCGCAGCCGTCCCAGCGGAGATACCATCGCCTTCGATACGGCCGGAAGGCCGCGAACAGGAGGGAAAGTGAACAGGAGAATCGTCTTCGGAGTAGTGCTCGTCGTGCTGCTCCTCGCAGGGTGCCGGAACGAGACCCAGAACCGGATCCGAAGGAACTTTCAGGACTTCGCCAACACCCGCATGTACATCACCCTCTACAGCCTCGATGGCTCGGAGATCTTCGAGGGGACGGTGGACGGCAAGGTCACGAGGGCGGCGGACAGCCCAGAGTCGGGAGGCGCGAGCGGCGGCGACTACATCTTCTGGTTCGACGACCGGGGGCGGTACCACCAGAGCGACCTTCCCTATCTCGTCACCACCTACGACCGAAACGACGGCGGCGTGGAGGAGCAGTAGCAGCACGTGACGGCCGGCACCAAGTGAAAGTTCGTGATGCTTGGCACCATCTTGACGTTCGTGATTCCTTTCACGAGTTCCTGAAGGAGTCATGAAGCCCGACCCCTACACTTCCTCAACGGCCCAGTTGCTACATTTAGGCATGTTGCCACGACCGCTAGGTTCCGTATTCGCCCGGCTCGCCTTCATGACGGCACTGATCGTCACGCTAGGCGGCTGCACCGTCTACCTCACCGACGGTGAGACCTCGGTACGCTCCTCGGTGAGCGGACGCATCACCTTCGGCATCCCTCTCGACAACGTCATCACCTACTTCGCGCCTACCAAGGGCGAAGGAGCCACCTATCGGGTCGGCGAACAGATAGCTTTCGATATCCGCACCACCAGCGACGGCTACATCACCCTCACCTCGATCGATCCCGACGGCTATGTCCACACGTTCTCACGCAACATCTTCGTCCGTGGCGGTGTGACCCAGACGATAGAAGGTCCGGACCGGAGACACATCTTCAGCGTGGACCCGCCTCGCGGCCTGCTGCGAATCCGTGCGGCGTTCACCGGCAGCCGCACCGACCCCTCACGGGTGCGCTATCAGGATCAGCGCGGTGAAGAGGCGTGGACGCAGAGCATCAGCGTCGATCTGCGCGATTACGACACGCGCGATGTCGACGAGACCTACATCTACGTGCGCTAGCCCCACCTCGACACCACGAACGGGCTCCGGCCGCACGCTGGGGCCCGTTCGCGTGTGGGCGGCAACTCCGGCCGAGGTTCCGGCGCGGCAGTTCCCGCGGCACACCGGGAAGGCGGTAGCTGCCTCCTTCGATCCCGCCCGATCGACCTCTCGTCGATGGTCCGGTACCGATCGGCTCATGCCAAGAACCGGGCCAACACGCCCTCTGCTGCGGTAGACTGAGGCTTGCAGCTAGGAGGAGGCACTTGGCAGGTCACAGCAAATGGGCCCAGATCAAGCGCAAGAAAGCCGCTAACGACAAGGCCCGCGGCAAGGTCATCAGCAAGCATATCCGTGCGATCCAGAGCGCAGTCAGGGAGGGGGGCAGCGGCGACCCGTCGGTCAACCTGAACCTCAAGAACGCCCTGGCGGCCGCGAAGAGCGACGACGTGCCGGCTGACAACATCGACCGTGCCGTCGAGCGCGCCCTGGGCGGTGCAGAAGGCGGAGATTTCGAACCGGCTGTCTACGAAGGCTACGGACCTGCCGGAGTAGCGGTGCTGATCGAAGCGCTCACCGACAACAAGAACCGTACGGCTGCCGAGGTTCGTCACGTGTTCAGCAAGCATGGCGGAAACATGTCCGGGTCTACGGCGTGGCAGTTCGAGTCGCGGGGAGTGATAGTCGTTCCAGACACGAGCGAGCGGACACAGGAGATGGCCATCGAACTGGGCGCCGTGGACCTCGAGGTCGAGGATGACGCACTGACCATCTTCACCGCGCCCACCGAACTCTACGCGGTGGCCGATGCCCTGCAGAAGGCCGGCATCGAGCCGGAAGTGAGCCAGTTGACCAAGGTGCCCCAGACCGAAACGCAGCTCGCCGACTCGGAGGCGCAGAAGGTACTCAATTTCCTCGACAGCCTCGAGGAACTAGACGACGTCCAGGACGTGTACACAACTGCCGACCTGGGTTCGGTTAGCGTGGCCGGCTGATGGAGCGAACGGTGGAAGCCTTCCCCCAGGTGAGCTGGGACGAACTCCCGAAGCTCTCGGCCGCACAGATGCAGCAGCTTCTGATGCTAGCCACCGGCAAGTACGGGCTGGACAGCAGGGTGCTGGTCGAGCACACCGCCCGCAACCTGACGGAACTGGTCGAGACTTTCGCACCCGACGGCCCCGTACTGGTCGTGGCCGGCCGCGGGAACAACGGCAGCGGAGGCCTGGCAGCAGCCCGGATCCTGGGAGCTCGTGGCCGACGCGTGTGGGTTGTTCCTACCCACGAGTACGAGAACTACTCCGGCACACCTCGAGAACAGCTCGAACTGCTCCGTCACTACGAGAACGTGAAGATCAAGAGCAGCCTGCCGCGCATGAAGTACGGCTGCGTCATCGACGCTGCCATCGGAACCAGGCTCGAAGGCCCCCCACGTGGTCGTACCCTCGACGTCATCACCGTCGTCAACAATCTGGCCGGCAGTTGCCCGGTCCTGTCGCTCGATGCGCCCACGGGCCTCCAGGCCGACGACGGAGCCGTTCCCGGCGCCGTCCTCGAGGCATCGATGACGCTCGCCGTGGGGCTGCCCAAGCAGGGGACGAAGCCCGGCGGTTCGGTCGGGCGGCTCTTCATCGGTGACCTGGCTCTACCACCCGCCCTCTTCACCGACATGGGGATAGAGGCCTACCGAGCCAACGCGTTCGTAAGCGAAGTCTGCCTGTAGGAGCCGGGAGCGGCCCGAGTCAGGTGCGGCCCGGCTCGAACTCCTCCCTCGGGGTCAGCGTCACGTCCCGCTTGCCCTCCAGGTAGGGCTCTATGTGAAGCGTGGCCGTGAGGTTCGGCAGAACCTCCGCGATCCGGTCTTCCAGGGCAGTAGCGATATCGTGAGCGTCCCTCACGTCCAGCCGGGGATCGACGAAGATGTCCACCTCCAGGAAGCGGTTTATCCCCGAACGCCTCGAGCGCAACCTGTGGAAACCCAATACCTCCGGCTCCTGCTGCAGGATCTCCATGAGGGCCCCCTCCTCTTCCTCGGGAAGCCTGATGTCTAGGAGGCTCGACATCGCCCCCGCGGTGACGCTCCAGCCCTCACGCATTATGTGCAACCCGACGAGGAGTGCGATCACCGGGTCGAGCAGTGCGAGCCCGGTCAGATCGACCAGAACCACCGAGAGGACCACCCCGACCGAGGTCCACAGGTCGGTGATCAGATGACGTGAGGTCGCCTCCAGAGCCGGCGAGTGATGGCGCCTGGTCACCCGCCGGAGGTACCAGGCGGTTGCCGCGTTGACTACCGACGCGGCGGCTACCATGAGGACCCCTACCCGCACGCTCTCCAGCCGAGGTGGTTCGAGGAGCCTGGGAGCCGCGGTTGCGAGGATGACCCCGGCCGCCACGAGGATAAGGCTCCCCTCGAGGGCCCCTGATATGTATTCGGCCTTGGCGTGTCCGTACGGGTGTTCGTAGTCGGGTGGGCGCCTGGCGAGTCGCACCGCGTAGATGACCGCTGCCGCCGCTGCTACGTTCACCAGCGATTCGGCGCCGTCGGAGAGCAGAGCGACCGACCCCGTCAGCATGAACGCCGCAAGCTTGGTCGCCAGCACCAGCAGTGACGCAGCCAGGGTCACCAGGGTCGCACGTCGGATGATCGTCACCAGCACAGCATTACCGGTTTAGGACCCCCGAAACGGTTCCCCGGGAGCCGAACGCGTGGCGATCGATTAAGGACGGATGCGTGACTTTTTTCTCATCAGGTGGGTTATCATCGTCACGGAGCAAAAAATCTTGCCCGCCCGTTGCGCCGTTCCGGCCACGGGCGAATCTGGAAGGAGAAGTGAATGCTGAGAATGCGTCTGCTTGTCGTTCTGACCCTCGCTGCCCTGGTGGCGGCGCCGGCAGCCGCCCAGACCGAGATCGTCTGGTGGCACGCCATGGGCGGCGCCCTCGGGGAGAAGGTCAACGAGATCGCTGCCGGTTTCAACGAGAGTCAGGACGAGTACGTCGTCACGCCCGTCTACCGGGGTAGCTACGCCGAGACGATGACGGGTGCGATCGCCGCCTTCCGTGCGGGCGAACAACCGCACATCGTTCAGGTGTTCGAGGTCGGCACGGCGACGATGATGGCCGCTGAAGGGGGCATCTACCCCGTTCACGAGCTCATGGGTAAGTACGCCGAAGGCTGGAACCCCGACGCCTACCTTCCGGCGGTGATCTCCTACTACGTCTCCGACGAGGGCAACCTTCTCTCACTGCCCTTCAATTCATCGACCCCGGTTCTCTGGTACAACCAGGACGCTCTCGACGAGTTGGGACTCGAGGTGCCCACTACCTGGGAAGAACTCGAAGCGGCCGCCAACACTGCCGTCGAGAACGGCTGGGAGTGCGGCATGACCAGCGCCTGGCAGACCTGGATCCAGCTCGAAAACTTCTCCGCCTGGCACGATCTGCCGTTCGCGACCCTCAACAACGGCTACGGCGGCTTGGGCACGGAGATGGCCATCGACAACGAGGGCGTGATCAACCACATCGCTCAGCTCCAGCGGATGACCGAGAACAACGCCTTCGTGTATCCCGGTCGTGAGAGCGCCGGCGAGCCGATGTTCCTCAACCAGGAGTGCGTCTTCTTCTTCAACTCCTCCGCCGGCTACGGCGCCATCAACACTGGAGCCGACTTCGAGTTCGGGCAAACCATGATGCCGGTAGATACCAGGATCCGTGAGGAGCCGCAGAACTCGATCATCGGCGGCGCTACCCTTTGGGTGCTTCAGGGCCACGAGGAGGAGGAGTACCGCGGCGTAGCCAGGTTCTTCGAGTACCTCTCGACACCAGAGGTGCAGGCCGACTGGCACCAGTTCACCGGTTACGTCCCGATCACCCTCGCGGCCTACGAGCTCTCGCAGGAGCAGGGCTTCTACGAGGAGAACCCGGGAACCGATACCGCCATCAAGCAGCTCACGCTGAACGAACCCACGCCCAACTCGCGCGGTATCCGGCTGGGCAACTTCGTGCAGATCCGGACCGTGATGGACGAGGAGCTCGAGGCCGTCTGGTCGGGCCAGAAGACGCCCGAAGAGGCGATCAACGCGATCGTGCAACGAGGCAACGAACTGCTCCGTCAGTTCGAGCGAGCCAACCGCTGATCCATACTTCGGATGTTCGGGACCGGTGTCGAGCCGGTCCCGAACTCATCCCCTCCCGACACGAAGTCGAAGCGCAGGAGCTTCTCTCCGGCGCCGTCTGCTGTATCTTGCGTTGAACTCATGAGCGAGCGATCTTTCTTCAAGAACAGGTGGCTGCCCTACTGGCTGCTCCTCCCGCAACTGCTTATCACCGCTGTCTTCTTCCTCTGGCCGGCAGGCAAGGCGCTACTTCAATCGGTGCAGAGGCAGGATGCCTGGGGTCTGAACAGCAGCTTCGTAGGCCTCGCGAATTTCTTCGACCTGTTCCGCGACGACCTCTACCTCCAGTCGTTCGGAACCACCCTGATCTTCAGCGTTGCCGTCACTCTCATCGCCCTCGCCGGCGGCTTGCTGTTCGCCGCCTGCGCAGATTTCATCCTCAAAGGAAGCAACGCCTACCGAAGCCTGCTCATGTGGCCCTATGCCGTGGCGCCGGCTATCGCCGGCGCCCTCTGGTACTTCATGTTCAACCCCTCGCTGGGCATCATCGCGAACGCGCTCGAGGCGATCGGTTACGACTGGAATCATGCGCTGGACGGGGGGGATGCGCTCCTCCTCGTGATCATGGCATCAGCATGGCGGCAGATCGGCTATAACTTCCTGTTCTTCCTGGCCGGCCTGCAGGCGGTGCCCAACTCGGTGATCGAAGCGGCCGCCATCGATGGAGCGGCCCCCGTACGCCGGTTCTGGGCGATCATCTTCCCGCTCCTCTCCCCCATCACCTTCTTCCTGATCGTCCTCAATACCGTCTATTCGTTCTTCGATACCTTCGGCGTGATCCATGCCACCACTCAGGGCGGGCCCATCCAGGCGACTTCCATCCTCGTCTACAAGGTGTATGAGACAGGGTTCCTGAGCCAGGACCTCGGCGGTTCAGCGGCTCAGTCTGTCGTTCTCATGACGATGGTGATCGCCCTGACGTTCATCCAGTTCCGCTATCTGGGAGCGAGGGTGCACTACTGATGGTCGAGCGCACACCTCTTCTCAGGTTCCTCGCCCACCTGATACTCATCGTTGGCGTTGTCATCACCCTCTTCCCGCTTTGGGTAGCGTTCGTCGCCTCCACCCATCCGATCGAGAACCTCATCTCCGGGCCCTTCCCGCTTCTCCCGGGGAACCAGCTGGTCGAGAACTACAGCAAGGTCCTCTTCCAGGGCGGCTCCAGTTTCGGTCGGATCCCGGCGACCACGATGATGCTCAACTCGCTGATCATGGCGGTCGGCATAACCGTGGGAAAGCTCGTGGTCTCGTTCCTCGCGGCATTCGCTATCGTCTACTTCCGCTTCCCCGGCCGCAACATCTTCTTCTTCCTCATCTTCATAACGCTCATGCTGCCCGTCGAGGTGAGGATCGTGCCCACCTACGATGTCGTCTCGAACGTCTTCGGTCCGTTCCAGGCATTGCTGGAGGCAACCCGCATAGACAGGTTGCTCGAGGCGGTAGCCGGGATCGAAGTGGACCTCGAGTGGCGTTTGCTGAATACCTACATGGGGCTGATACTGCCCATCATCGCTTCGGCGACCGCGACCTTCCTGTTCCGTCAGTTCTTCCAGACAGTGCCCGATGAGCTCGTCGATGCCGCCCGGATCGACGGCGCCGGACCCATGCAGTTCATGACCCGCATCCTGCTACCCCTCTCCCGTACCAATATCGCCGCCCTCAGCGTCATCCTCTTCATCTTCGGCTGGAACCAGTACCTGTGGCCGCTCCTGGTCGCCCAGGAGAACCGTCTGCTCACCGTGGTGGTGGGTATCCAGCGCTACGTCAACGCTGCCGATTCGCTGCCCGTGTGGCACGAGGCGATGGCCCTCACCGTGCTGGCGATGTTGCCGCCGGTGATAGTGGTCCTGCTGCTCCAGCGGCTCTTCCTGAAGGCGCTCATCGATACCGACAAGTAGGAGTCGACCGAGGGAGTGGCCGAGGAGCTGCGTGGTAACATCTTCCCGACAGCAGTAGGCTGCACGGAGAGGTCAGAGCCGAGAGATTCGCGGCACAAGCGGAGCAGGTCGTTAGCAGAAGAAGTCTAGCCCTAACAACAGGAGTCCCCCGAGCATGGCGCTTGTCAACACCGATTCACTAGAGGCCCATATCTACTGCTACACGAAGCGGATTTTCGGCCTCATCCATCCGACGCCCGGGGCCGCAGTTGCCGAGTTCCTCAACCGTGGGGACAGATCGATCCTTCCAGTCACGAACGCCCTCGTCTACCGTTCGGGGAGTGCCGACCCGCCACGCGCGAGCGAGCGGATAGCTTCCACCTCGTTCTACGCCGTTCCGAAGGAGCAGATCCTCTGGATCAGGAGCGGCTACTACGAAACGGGCGACCCGCACAGCTACGACATCAAGCAGGTGACGATCTTCTTCGACGATTGCATAGTGACAGGGGATCTGCGGCTGGTTCGAGGCTCGCGATTGAGCGACCACCTGGAGCGGACCTCCGAGAAACGTGGCTTCCAGAGGATCTACAACGCCGTCGTTACCCCTACCGAAGCCGCACTGGGACGTGAGGACCGCGAACTCGTCTCCTCGGAAAGCGAAGTCCTGACGGTGAACCTGCGCAACGCCCAGGGAGTATCCGAGGCCGAGGGTTCGGTGCGGACGGTCGAGCGGGCCGAGCGCCACGCCGAGTACAGCCGGCCCAAGTAGCGCGCTCCTCTCTCGCTTCTACTCGTACCTGAGCCTCAGCACGATGTCCTGCGGGTAGTTGCCGAACGCGCGGCCGAAGATGTTGATGCCGCCCACGTGGCGGGCGTCGGCATCTATGCCGATGCGAACGGTGACGAACTCGCTGGCCTCCAGATCGAGGTCGCTCAGCGTCATTTCAGTCGCCGAGAGGCCGTCGACGAAGCTGCCCGCCTCGGTTACCTGCCACAATTTGAGCAGCCCGTACTGGGAGCTGTGGGTCTCCCACCAGTCGGGGGTCAACCGTCCGCGCTGACCGCCGAAGTCGGCGGGACTCGTCCAGGTTCCCACCTCCACGCCGTTGATCCAGACGGTGATGTCCGAGGGCCAGTCGTCGTGATGGAGAGGCGCCTCGCTGCACACCTCCAGCGCCACCTGCACGCTTTCGACCCTCGCTGTAGATGGCAGCCTTTTCGGGAAGCGGTATTCGACGTAGCCCCGGTGGAACCAGAGCAGCTGCGCATCGACCCTGCTCGGTTCGTAGAAGGAGGCCGGGTCGTCGAAGAGCCCGATGATCCCGGTCTCGCTGGCGAGTCCGCAGGTGGGCTGGACGTTGCAGTCGACGTAAGCGCCGATCGGCATGTGCGTTTCGACCTGCTTCCCTGCTGTTCCCTGGTGTGTGGGCAACTGTAGGTGCAGGCGATCGAACGCCCTGGTGCAGACCTTCTGCGAACCGCGTGCCGCTGGGCGGTGCTCGGTAAGGAGGAGGCCGGCGCCCTCGAGCAGGCTCACGTGCGAATTCGCTGTACTGATGGGAACGCCGAGTGCCTCGGCGATCTCGGTGACGTTCATCAGCCGGTCCCCCAGTAGCCGCAGGATCCTCAGCCGGGGTTTGGACGCGAGGGCCCTGAAGAGCGGTGCAAGGGTCTCGTCGTCAACGTCCTCGTGGAAGATCAACTCCCTCTCCCGGGCCACTCTGTCCATCGATATCCCCTCGAAGTCGCACGATTTCCTCTAACAATATTCGCGACAATGCGGGGCTTTCAACCCGGGGAACTCGCTCATATTGACCAGGGCAGGTGACCACACATACAGTTGTCGTTAAGTAACAACAAGTTTCGTGAAAGTGAGCGAAGGGAAGCCGATGAGCTTCACGACTCCCGAAGGGACGGCAGGGCGCGCCGTCCGAAGAGAAGACGGCGACTTCGACTACCCGCGGCCTCAGTTCCGCAGGGAGCGTTGGATGTCGCTCGACGGTACCTGGTCGTTCGCCCGTACCTCGGAACGCCGACCGGAGCGGGTGCGGTGGAACGAGCGGATCGAGGTCCCCTACCCGCCGGAGTCGCAGCTTTCCGGTCTATCCGTCCGCGACGAGATGCCGGTCGTCTGGTACGCCCGCAGCTTCGCGATCCCTGGCGAGTGGGCCGATGAGCGCCTGTTGCTCCACTTCGGCGCCGTGGACTACCGCGCCGAGGTGTGGCTGAACGGCCACCGGGCGGGCGTCCACGAAGGCGGCTACACCCCGTTCACCATCGATATAACCGAGCTGCTCGTCGACTCTGCCGAGCAGCGGTTGCTCGTGAGGGTCGAGGATCCGCCCGCCGATCTGCATCAGCCCCGCGGCAAGCAGGACTGGCAGCCACGGCCGCACAGCATCTGGTATCCGCGCACAACCGGGATCTGGCAGCCGGTGTGGCTGGAACCGGTCTCTCGAAGCTACATCCGGTCGCTGCGCCTGACCCCACGCCTCGAGGAGTTCGCCGTCGCCCTCGAGCTCGAGATCGCCGGAGAACACGAGGGACTGGAGGTCGAGTTCGAACTTTCGCTCCACGGTGAGCTGCTCGCCCGGAGCGATGCTGCGCTACTGGCCCGCCGCTCCAGACACACGATCCACCTCGACGACCCCGGGATAGACGACGCGCGCAACGAACTGCTCTGGAGTCCGGAGCGACCTACACTCCTCGACCTCACCATCACGCTGCGGCAGGGCAGCGAGGCGGTCGACAGGGTCGAGAGCTATACCGGCCTGCGGAGCGTCGAAGCCAGAGAGGGCCGTTTCTTCCTCAACGGGCGCCCCTACTTCCAGCGACTCGTGCTCGATCAGGGCTACTGGAACGAGAGCCTCCTGGCTGCCCCCTCGCCGGACGCCCTCAGGGCCGACGTCGAGCTTGCCAAGGCGATGGGCTTCAACGGCGTCCGCAAACATCAGAAGCTCGAGGACCCGCGCTACCTGTACTGGGCCGACAAGCTGGGTCTGCTGGTATGGAACGAGCTGCCCAGCGCCTACAGTTTCGGCTTCACGAGCTCCAGCAGGCTGGTTCACGCCTGCACCGAAGCGGTCGAGCGGGATTACAACCATCCTTGCGTGGTCGTGTGGGTGCCGTTCAACGAGTCCTGGGGGGTTCCCGACCTGCCGAAATCGGCTCCCCAGCGCCACCTGGTCACGGCGGTCTACCACCTCTTGCGCGCCCTCGATGGCAGCCGCGTGGTCGTCGACAACGACGGATGGGAGCACGGTCTTACCGACCTGTTCACCATCCACGATTACAGCCGGGACCCGGACGATCTCATCCGCCGCTACGGCGACCTCTCCCGCCTACGTGACCAGGGGGCCGGAAATATGCCGGCCGGCCGGGTTCTCGGCCTGGCCGGAGCTGAATCGCCCGCGGCCGTCCTGATCTCCGAATTCGGAGGGATCAGGTTCGCCGACGCCGACGGCGGCGGCTGGGGCTACAGCGAGGCGGACTCGGCAAGCGACCTGCTGCAGAGGCTGGGCGAACTGGTCACCTCGCTGACCACCAGCGACGCCGTGGTCGGCTACTGCTACACCCAGTTCAGCGACACCTTCCAGGAGCAGAACGGCCTGCTCTTCGCCGATCGTCGTCCCAAGGTTCCTTTGTCCTCGCTCGCAGAGGTCTTCACGAAGGGAGGTCGGGGCTGAGCAGCATGAGGTTCTCGCGGCCACCAACCTCGGTGGGCCGTCCGACCAGTCGCATCAGTTGGTAGGAGGAAGCATGGTACAGGGGATTACACGAAACGCTCGTCTCGCACTGCTGATGGTCGTGGGCCTGGTGTGCGGCACCGTGGCCTTCTCCCAGGTCCAGATCGACTACTGGCACGGTTTCACCGGGCCAGACCTCCCGGTGATGGAAGGTCTCGTCGCCGAGTTCAACGAGACCCACCCCGATATCGAGGTCACCCCGCAGGCGATACCCTGGGGGAACCTCTTCCAGCAGATAGAGCCTTCGGTTGCAGCCGGACGAGCTCCCGACGTGGTGGCCGTGAACGAGGACGTCATCACCGGCTTCATCATGCGGGGGGCGTTGGCCCAGATCACGCCTGAGGAGCTCTCCAGCCACGAGATCGACGCCGAACGCTTCTACGAGTCGCTGTGGAACATCGGCACTGTCGACGGGGCTGTGTACGGCGTGCCGATCCACTCGGTGATGCTCGTCATGTACTACAACAAGAGCCTCTTCGAGGAGGCGGGACTCGACCCCGAGAACCCGCCGCAGGACCGGGAGGCGTTCCTTGCCGCGGCCCGCGCCCTGACGGTCGATTCGGCCGGACGGCACCCTGGCGATGAGGGCTTCGACCACGACGACCTGGCTCAGTGGGCGGTCGGGGTTCCCACGCCCTGGATGGGCGGGACGATCGCCTATTCGGTCGCCGCTCAGAACGGCGTCACGTTCGTGGGCCCTGCATCGGAAGATTACGCGGTCAACTTCAACTCCGAGGGCGGCAAGGAAGCTGTCCAGTTCCTGGTCGACCTCGTCGATGAGCACCAGGTATCGCCTGCCAACGCTACCGAGCAGAGCGAGATCGACGCGTTCCGTCAGGGCAAGGCGGCGATGAACTTCAACGGCGTCTGGATGCTGACCCAGTACCAGAATCAGGATGGCCTCGACTTCGGCGTGGCGCCGCTGCCCAATCTGGGAACCGGTGACTACAAGGTATGGGGCGGAGCCTCCTACCTGGTGATGCCGATGCAGAGACGCGGCGATCCCGAGGAGCGCGAGGCGGCTCTCACCTTCATCAGCTGGATGACGCAAGCGGAGCAGAACCTCAAGTGGACTGCCGGGGGCAGTCTGCCCACGCAACCAGCCGTAGCCGACCATCCCGACTATCAGGAACACCCGATGACCGCCGTCCGCGACGCTCTGCCCGATACCTACATCCTCGCCGGGTTCCCGTTCGTCGCGCAGCTTCGTGCGGCCTGGGATGCCGGCTTCGAGGCGGCACTGCTGGGCGACAAGAGCGTCGATCAGGCGCTCGACGACGCTGCCGCGGAGGCCTCAGCGCGAATCGAGGATGGCCTGCAGAGCCTTCCCCCGCGAGATTGACCTTCGAGACCGAGGGGGGTGGCCCCGGCCACCCCCGACATCCGACGGAAGGAGCAGATCCATGACCCTCAGCCATCCGAAGCGTCCGGCTCTGCTTCGCCTCGACGACCGTAATCCGCTCGTTCCTTACCTCTATCTACTGCCGCACGCGGTCCTCTTCCTTATCTTCATCGTCTTCCCCATCGGTTTCGGCATCTTCGTGAGCCTCCACCGCTGGAATCTGCTCTCGGACCAACAGGTATTCGTGGGACTCGATCACTACCGGTCTCTCTTCACGCCCGGTAGCCCCGAGGCCCGGTTCTTCTGGAAGACACTCCTCAACACGATCCTCTTCGTCGTGATCACGGTGCCGTTGCTCATCGCCTGCGCGATCGGGCTAGCCCTGCTGCTCCACAAGCCGATCTGGGGACGCGGCTTCTTCCGCACCGTTTTCTTCCTGCCCACGATCCTGGCGGTATCGATAATGGGCCTGCTCTGGAAGTGGATGTTCGAGAACGGAAGCGGGCTGATCAACGTGATCCTGGATCAGTTGCCGCTGCTCGACACGGTGCCGTTCCTCACCACGGTCGGCTGGGCCTGGGTACCCATCATCGTGGGCACCCTCTGGTGGACGGTCGGATTCAACATGGTGCTCTACTCTGCAGCCCTCGCCGCTGTTCCTCAGGCCTACTACGACGCTGCCCAGCTCGACGGGGCAGGCAGATGGGCGCAGTTCCGGCACGTGACCTGGCCCATGCTCACACCGGTAACCATCTTCACCGCCGTGACCAGCACCATCGCCAGCTTCCAACTCTTCGGCCAGTCGCACGTCATCACCGCCGGCGGTCCGCTCCGCTCGACTCAGAGCGTGATGATGTATATCACCGAAGAAGCCTTCACCAACTTCCAGTTCTCCTCGGCCGCCGCCATGTCGATGGTCTTCGGCCTGGCGCTGCTGCTCATCTCGGTGTTCCAGTTCCGGCTCCTGTTGCGCGATACCGGCCGAGGAGCCGACTGATGGCGACCGTCGCACGCAGCGGACGGACCGCGCGCGTTACCACCCGAAGCCGACGACGACTGCCGCGCGGGATAAGCCGCTTCCTCACCCTCTCTATCCTCGCGCTCCTCTTCCTCGCCCCCATCTACTGGATGGCCTCGACCTCGCTCAAGCCGGAGTCCGATACCGTCGCCCGGCCCGTCCAGTGGATCCCCGAGAACCCGACCCTCGAGAACTACCGCGACATCCTCGCCTCGCCCACCGCTTCATTCCTCCGCTGGACCTGGAATTCGCTCTTCACCAGCGTCTGCTTCAGCCTGCTGACCGTGCTCCTGGGCGTCCTCACCGCCTACCCGCTGGCCCGGATGAAGTTCCCCGGCCGGCAGGTCTGGTTCTGGACCCTGCTGGCCAGCATGATGGTGCCCGGCATCATCTTCCTGATCCCCCACTACCTGATGATGATCCGCTTCAACTGGATCGACACCTACAACGCCCTCATCTGGCCGGGAGTTCCAGGTGCATTCGGCGTGTTCCTGATGCGCCAGTTCCTCGTCTCCATTCCACGCGAGCTCGAGGAGGCCGCCAGGCTCGACGGCGCGAACAGCTTGCAGATCCTCTGTTACGTACTGCTCCCCTTCCTCGTCGCTCCGATGGCGGCGCTCGCCCTCTTCAGTTTCATGGCCTGTTGGAACAACTACGTGTGGCCCCTGTTCGTGGTTCATGGCGAAATGCAGACGCTGCCGGTCGCCATCACCACCTTCTCGAGCCGCTACTGGACCGCGTACGGCAAGCTCATGGCCGGCACCGCCATCGCCAGCCTGCCTGTCCTGGTCGCCTTCCTGCTGGCGCAACCCTACTTCATCAAGGGCATGTCGTTGACCGGCCTCAAGGACGATTGACGTGGCGAAGTCGGCATCGATCGGCAACGACCTCCGCTGGATCGTCGGCATCGAGAACGCCTTCATCCCCGACATGGGAGTCGACGAACTGAGCTGGACCCGCCACCGCGACCGGTGGCGCGAGGACCTGCAGCTGGCGCGTGACGTGGGGGCCTCAGCCGTCCGCTACGGGATCACCTGGCCCGAGCTGGAGCCCCGCCCCGGGGAATTCGACTGGACCTGGTGCGACCTGGTCGTGGACGAGTTCCAGTCGGTCGGGCTCGAACCGATCTGGGACATGGTCCACTTCGGAGTTCCCGCCTGGCTCGAAGGTGGCTTCCTCGACCCCGAGTTCCCCTCGGCCTTCGCTGGCTTCTGCCGCGAGTTCGCCGGACGCTACCGCGGCGCGGTGGAGAAGCTGACGCCGTTGAACGAGCCGTACATCACCACCTACTTCCGGGCCGGCTGGGGAATCTGGCCACCTCACCTGAAGGGACGGGAGGGCTTCGTACGCATGCTGCACGCGGTCGTCGAGGCTCTGCGCTGTGGCATAAGGGCGATCGGCGCGGCCAACCCCAAGGCCGAGATCTGGCTGAACGATGGCGCTGATACCTACCACCCCGGTTCGCCAGAGCTGAAAGCCGTCGCTCGACAGCGGACCGAAGAACGCTACGCGGCCTTCGATCTGCTCCTGGGCCTCACCCAGCCGGGCAGCGAGACGTACGAGTGGCTGCACGAGGCCGGCTATCCCGCTGAGGCCCTTCGCCACGAGCCGGTCGAGATCGATGTGATCGGGCTCGACTACTACCCCGACACGGAACACGACATCTCAACAGGTCCCGAGGGCGAGATGCGGATCGAACCGGCCAGAGAGCCGTTGGGGGTAGGCGCCACTCTGCTCGATTACTGGCGCCGTTACGGTGTTCCCCTGTTCATCGCCGAGTCGAGCCACTCCGGCACCGAAGAGGAGCGCATCGCCTGGATCGACTACAACCTCGGCGAGATCGCCTATGCCCGAGATGGAGGTGCAGAGGTGATCGGATACACCTGGTGGCCGCTCTTCGACCACATCGACTGGAACACGCTGTTGCGGGAACGCAGCGGGTTCGTCTGTCCCGCCGGTCTCTACCACCTCCGCCCAAGCGAGGCGCACCGCCACGAAACCGGGGCCTCACGCGCCTATCGGCAGCGGGCGACCGGAACAAGGGCGCAGACATGATCGTTAAACGGATCCTGATGATCGCCACGTTGCTGACGGCTGGCGGCAGCTTCGCGCGATCCCCCGGCGCCACCTACATCAATCCGGTCGTGCTCCCCACGGCCGCGGATCCGACGGTCCTGCGCGCACACGACGGCCTCTTCTACCTGATCGCCACCCAGGACAGTTGGGACGGCCGCGTAGAACACTTCCTGCCCATCTTCCGCTCCCCGAACCTCGTCGACTGGGAGTTCGTTGGCGACGTCTTCACCCTTCCCCCTGCCTGGAAGTCCGGTGGTTTCCTCTGGGCGCCCGACCTCAGCTACCAGGACGGCACCTACTACCTCTACTACTCCTACTCCCGCTGGGGCGACGACAACCCGTGCATCGGCCTGGCCACCGCCCCGCACCCGACGGGACCGTGGGAGGATCTGGGGAGACCCGTCTTCTGTTCGGACGATATAGGGGTCGAGAACTCGATAGACCCGTTCGCCTGGTACGAGGATGGCGAGCGGACCCTCGTCTGGGGAAGCTTCCACGGCATCCACGCGGTTGCTCTCGACGAAACCGGCAGCAGCGCAACCGGTGAGCCGGTCCTCCTGGCCGACACCCGGTTCGAGGCCCCGTACCTGATCGAGCGCAACGGCTACTACTACCTCTTCCTATCCTCCGGTTCCTGTTGCGAGGGTGCGGCGAGTACCTACATCACCTGGGTGGGACGGTCACGCGAGTTGCTGGGTCCTTACGAGGACTCCATCGGACGCGACTTGCGCTACGGCGGCGGGGAGGTGGTGCTATACCGCAACGATGAGTGGGTGGGACCGGGTCACAACGCGATCGTCAGAGACGACGCCGGCACCGACTGGATCGTCTATCACGCGATCTCCCCGGACGAGCCGTTCCTTCCCGGGGGCGCCACCCGCAGGCCCGCCCTGATCGACCCTATCGATTGGCAGGATGGCTGGCCCACCGTTCACGATGGGGTCGGACCCAGCAGCTGGCGCTTGGCCGCTCCGACGATCGGCGACTGAGCAGCCGCTACTTGGTACTGGTCACCAGCGGCGCCTGAGGACGTCTGAGCGTTTCCCGTCGCGCCAACCTCTCGGCCGCCATCAGGCTGGCCAGATAGCGCCTGGCGGTCACGGCGATCAGTCGCGGCCTGCGAAGGAGCATCTTCAGTACGAAACGCCACCTCACCTCATGGCGTACCTCGAGGATCTTGCGCCGCAGCAGCGTTGCCGAGTAGCCGATCTCGATGAGCTTGACGAACGCCTCGGGGACCTGAGCGAAGCGGAAGCGGGTGTAGAGTTCCACGTCCGATTCGAAGAAGTGCCTGCCGCCGATCATCTCGAGCATGGGCTGGTGAGTCACCGCCATCCTGCCGTTGCGAGCGCAGTAGCCACTGATGAAAAGCTGCATCGTAAGGTTCTTGGAGGCATCCGGCCACCTCGACAGCGCTTCGCGCGCATCGCGGCTCCGGTAGACCACGGCGGTGGTGAGCGCCAGGCCGCCCCAGCGCGAGGGCTGCCGCTCGGCGAGGTACTTCTCGAACAGCAGAGCGCCGTTCTCGACGTTCTCATCACACTCGTTCTCGAAGCAGCGCCTGAACTTGCGTTTACCGGTTCGGTGGTGCCTGGTCGAGAAGTTCAGCAGTATCAACGCCAGGTTGGAGTTGGCATCGATGAGTTCGAGCACCTTCCCGACCGCATCCTCGTCGATCTCATCGTCGTCGCTTACGGTCCAGACGTACTCCCCGCCGGCGTTGCTGATGCAGTAGATGATGTTGCGGATGGCTCCGACATTCCGCGGCTGGACGACGTGCCTCACTGCGAGGTCGCCGCCACCGAGCTGTTCGACATGCCGTTCGATCACGTCAGCCGTGTCGTCGGTCGAGGCGTTGTCACAGATGAGTAGTTCGCACTCGGATTCGTAACCCTTGATGGCCCGAGCGAGCCAGCACAGCTGCTCGTCGAGCAGGCGAGCTCGATTGAACGTTGGAATTGCGATCGTCAGTTTTCTTCCAGGCACCCCATACCCCCGCTGCTCGTTTTTCACCCAGGAGGCGTGGTTCCAACGGTAGCAAGTCGGCCTCCATAGCCAAGGTACCGAGCACACAGCGCGATCCGCTAGCGCCTGTAGGAAGGGTTCAGGCACTGCCTTCGAACCCTGCGAGGTCACCCGTGGATGCTCCGGACGCAACCGAACGCCGGGCGTCGAGCCCCGGCGTTCGGTCCGCTCCTGCACGGAACGAAAGTGCATTCGCCGAGGGTCCAGGTACGGTCGCCGCTGCAACTCGCTGAAGGCCGGCATAACGTGTGCTGGGGGTAGATTTTAGTGCTCAATTCAGCCGACGAGGTCCCGAGCGGAGCGACGCTGCGGGACGACGTCTGCATTATAGGCGGAGGAGTAGCGGGCCTGACGCTGGCAGCGGCGCTTTCAGCTGCCGGCCGGTCGGTAACCCTCCTCGAGTGCGGCGGCAACGACGATGAGGCAGCGAGACAGGACCTGAGCGAGGGTGAGAGCGTCGGTCAGCCGTACGATCAGCTCGCCAGCGGTCGCTACCGCCGCCTGGGGGGCTCGAGTCACCTGTGGAACATCGACCTGGGAGAGGGCGAAGTGGGCCCGCGGCTTCAACCGTTGAGGCCCCTCGACTTCGAAGCCCGGGAGCCGCTGCGCGAATGCGGCTGGCCGTTCGACTTCCGGGAGATCGAACCGTACTACCGGAAGGCCTACGAGTTCCTCAGACTCGGAACCTTCCCCGACGACGTCGGCCGCTGGGTTGATGAGCACCACCCGCTGCTGCCGCTGGATCGCGCGGTCGTGGAGACCACCCTGTTCCGCTTCCTGCCCCGAGAACGATTCACCGGTGAGCTCCCGGAAGAGCTCTCGGCCTCACCGTCGGTCCGGGTCCTCCTCCACGCCACGGTCAAGGAACTCGTCGCTCGACCGGGCAGCGCCGAGGTCGAGGCCGCGCGCGTGATCGTGAGCCGAGGGCACGAGTTCGAGGTACGTGCCCGCACCTTCGTGCTGGCGGCCGGCACGCTCGAGAACGCCCGGCTCCTGCTGGTGTCCCGCTCCGCTCAGCCGACCGGCCTGGGGAACCAGCACGACCTCGTCGGCCGCTACTTCATGGAGCACCCTCACTTCTGCGCAGGATGGATGCTCCCCCGCGACCCGGCGCTGCTGGGGCGCCTCGGCCTCTACCGCCTGCACCGTAACGCCGGGCGGCCGGTGATGGCGAAACTGCGGTTGAGCGAGGGGGCACTGAGGAGTGAGGCGCTGCTCGACTTCTGCGTCGGCTTGAAGCCGATGTGGCGGGCCGTCCCGACGAGGTCGGTCAAAGCACTGACCTCCCTGAAGGGGAGCGGCAGACCGAACCGGATCAAGGAACTACCGGTGGCCTTGTGGGAAGCCGCGGCCGACCTGCCGGGCATCGTTCGCTACGCGGGTCAGCGGCTGAAGGAGCGAACCGGTAGGCCACTGCAGCCGAACGTCGTGAAGCTGAACGCCATGACCGAGCAAGCGCCAGGCCGCGACAGCCGGATGACGCTCTCGGAGAACCGCGACGCTCTCGGGCAACAACGGGTACGCCTCGAGTGGAGGCTGAGCCGGCAGGACGAAGAGAGCGTCCGCCGTGCGACGGCGATCCTCGATGAGGAGCTGCGCAAGAGCGGCCTGGGCCGCGTCGTGGCGAACGAGGAACCTTTCGACGGCGTCTCCGGAGGCTGGCACCACATGGGAACCACGCGGATGCACACCGACCCTCGCAAGGGAGTGGTCGACGCCCACGGAAGAGTGCACGCCAGTCCCAACCTCTACCTTGCCGGCTCCTCGGTCTTCCCCACCGGCGGCTTCGCCAACCCGACGCTCACGATCGTTGCCCTGGCGCTGCGGCTGGCCGACCATCTGGTGCGGCGGCCGGCAGCGGTGCAACTCGCCCCGGCGGAGACGAAGTGAGGGGGCGCCTGAACCGCGTCGCTCGGCGCCTGGACCGACCGCTCAGGACGATCACCAGTGGGGCGCGGATGCTCCCCTCGGTCCTGCTGATCGGCTCCCAGAAGGCGGGCTCCACCAGCCTCTACCGCTACATCCTGGAGCACCCGCGCATGCTCCCGCCGGCACGCAAGGAGATAGGCTTCTTCGACATCTACTTCGCGGAGGGCCTCGACTGGTACCGTTCACGCTTTCCCCTCGAACGTCCCTGGCCGGCCGCCACCCTCGAGGCGAGCACCGGCTACTTCGACTACCCTCACGCGCCACGGCACATCGCCCAGACGCTGCCCGACGTCCGCCTGATCCTCCTGGTTCGCGACCCGGTCGAGCGCGCCTTCTCGCACTACCTCCACACCGTGAGGATGGGGCACGAACCACTGGGTTTCGAGGATGCGCTCGCGGCCGAGGAGACGCGAACCGGCGCCCTACTGGCGCGGATGGAGGAGGATCCGAGCTTCTACGCTCGCGAGATCAACTACTACAGCTACCTGCGCAGAGGACGATACGCGGAGCACCTCGAAGGCTGGTACCGCTACTTCCCTCGGGAACGACTGCTGGTGCTGCAGACCGAGGAGCTCGCCGCCAACCCGGAGGGCGTCCTCGAGAAGGTCTGGGAGTTCCTCGGCGTCCCACCGCATAGGCCCAAGCGCTTCGAGCGGCACAATTCGGCGCCTCAGGGCAAGCGCGCGGGGATGGCTCCGGCTACCAGGAAGCGACTCGAGGAGTACTTCGCGCCGCACAACAGGCGCCTGGAGCAGCTGCTGGACCTGCAGCTCGGCTGGGGCCAAGGGGCCTCGGTCCAGCCGGAGTTCGAGCGCGGTTAGTTGGTACGCGGCGATTTGCCGACGCCGTTCCGGTTCGGAGGCGGATGCCGTGTCCGCTTGGGCCCGGGCCGGGTATACCCTCCCCGACTCCCTACGAAAACGTTTGAATGGGATGAGGGCCCTGCTGGACGCGATCCGCGTTCCTGCCCGCCCTCTCCGATCGGCATCGACATCGAAGAAGCCCCGATGCATACGGAACAATTCATGCAAACGACTTCGTAGGGTCGCCGGAGGGGTGTGCAGGGGGGCCGGCGCTGCGCAAGGCAGGGCGCTTCTGATGGTCGCTCCCGTCACTCCCGTCTGTTTGGGTTGGTAGGCGCGGGCGGGATTGAACCGCCGACCTCTACAGTGTCAATGTAGCGCTCTCCCACTGAGCTACGCGCCTGCGATCGTCGCTGGCTAGCCTCGGGTCAGACTCCCGTCGAACGAGGAACCGTTCGCGACGCAGGTTCCTGAGGCTGCCAGGAGAGTATTAAAGCTGCCAGCGCACGATCGTGTCAAGCAGCGGGGGAACGTGGAACGGCTCCTCGGTTAGCCTTGGCCTCGTGCCGCCGGTGCCCACCGGGTCCGCCGGCGATGGGAGGAGAGCAGTGAGCAGCAATCCGGATGGACAGCTCACTTTCTGGACCGTCGGGCACTCGAGCAGGCCGTACGACGAGTTCGAAGAGCTGCTGAGGAGCGCCGCCATCACTCTCGTTGCCGACGTTCGCCGCTATCCCGGCTCCCGCAAGTTCCCACGGTACGGGGCCGATAACCTGGCGGCGTCGCTGGAGGCGGCAGGCATCGAGTATCGCCACTTCCCGGAGCTTGGCGGGCGCCGCAAGGCGTCGATCGACTCGCGCCACACCGCCTGGCGCAACGAGTCGTTCCGCGCCTATGCGGACTATATGGACACGGAAGAGTTCACCCGAGGCATCGGACGCCTGCTCGAGCTGGCCCACGAGGAACGGCTGGCCATCATGTGTTCCGAGGCGGTGTGGTGGCGCTGCCACCGCGGCTTGATCGCCGACTACCTGAAGGTCCGCGGGCACCGCGTCATCCACCTGCTTTCGCCTACCAGGCGCGACGAACACCCATATACCTCGGCAGCCACGGTCGTGGACGGGCACCTCGATTACAGCGGCGATGGGGAGAGGTCCGACTCGCCGCTAGACTGAGCTATGAGAACCTTGCCGACGGACGAGTTCGGAGCGCGCTGGCCGCTCGCGGCACCGTTCGTACTGGTCGCCGCTCTCGCCGTGGTTGCCGCCGGGCTCGTCTCTGCCGCCTCCGCTTTCGCACCATCCTATGAAGCTTCCTGGTCGGTCGCTTACCTGACGCTGGTCGTCGGGTTCTCGCAGCTCGTGCTGGGACTCGGCCAGGCGTTCCTCCAGGTGCGGCCACCCGACGCGCGGACGGTCCGCATCGAGATCGGCAGTTACAACCTCGGTAACGCCTGCGTGCTGGCGGGTTCCCTGCTCGACCTGCCAGTGTTCACCGTCGTAGGAGCCGTGCTCCTGGCCGGAACCCTATACATGTTCTACAACGGGACGAGAGGTGCGACGACCAGCGGGTGGCCGATCATCCTCTACCGTTCGGTCACCGCGATCCTCGCCCTGTCCATCCCCGTGGGGCTGGTCATCGCCGCGTTCGGTTGAAAGAGATTGGAGGCGCCGACCGGATTCGAACCGGTGAATCGAGGTTTTGCAGACCTCTGCCTTACCACTTGGCTACGGCGCCAGAGCGTCCAAACTTACCACGCACGGACGAAGGGTGTCAACGCGGGATGAGCCGAATGTGCCGTGCTGAACGACTCTTCGGTGCAGTCGTCGCCCCTCATGCTCGGGCGAGGGCCGCCAGTGCGAAGCGCGCCGCCCTGCTGCCGCAGAGGCCGTGGACTCCCCCGCCTGGCGGGGTCGCGGAGGAGCAGATGAAGATGCGCGGATCGCTGGTGGCGTAGGGAGTAAGGCTGAGCGTCGGCCGCGTGAACATCTGCCCGAGGTCCTGCACCCCGCCGTTGATGTCCCCGCCCACGTAGTTCGGGTCGTACCTCTCGAGTTCGGCAGCGGTCCTGACCGAGCGGGCGAGGATCGACTCCCTGAAACCTGGCGCGAACCGTTCGATCTGTCGCTCGATGATGCCGGAGACGTCGCGGCCCGATCCGTGGGGAACGTGGCAGTAGGCCCAGGCGGCGTGACGGCCCGGAGGCGCTCGGGACGGGTCGAAGAGGGACGGCTGCGTCACGATCACGAAGGGGCGCTCCGGGTGCTCGCCCCGCCAGACGGTCCTCTCGGCCTCGGCGATCTCCTCTGCCGATCCGCCGAGGTGAACGGTACCGGCTCGGCGGCAGTCGCGGGCGAGCCAAGGTATCGGTTCCTGCAAGGCGAAGTCGACCTTGCAGACCCCGGGCCCGTAGCGGTACCGCCCAAGCTGCTTCCGGTAGGGGCCAGAGAACCTGCCGCCGGATACGCGCAGGAGCGGCCCAGGAGTCAGGTCGAGGAGGATGACTCGGCTGGAGGGCAACTCTTCGAGGTCCGCGATCCATCTGCCGGTTTCCAACCGGCCGCCGTGAGAGCGGAGGCACGAGACCAGGGCGTCGGCGAGAGCTGAGGCGCCGGTTGCCACGAAGGGCCAGCCGGAAGCGTGGCCCAGCATCGCCAGTACCAGGGCGACGGCCGAGCTGCCGGGACGCTCCAGCGGCAGCATCGAGTGGGCGGCGAGGCCCGCGAAGAGCGCCCTGGCCCTCCGGCCCCCGAAGTAGCCGCGGGCGAACGAGGTGGCCGGCAGCAGGGCGGGCAGGCCGAAACGCGCTGCGATGAGGGGTCGCCGGGGGATCCGAAGAGGACCCAGCAGATCCCCGAGGATCGCTTCCTGACCCTCCACCAGTGGAGCCATCAGGCGCGACCAACGTCCGCCGTCCTCGGCCAGGCCGGCGGCCGTCGCGGCGATCGAACGGCGAAGTACGACCGCCTCCTCATCTCCCAGAGGATGGGCGAGCGGTATCTCGGGCTGCACGAAGCTCAGGCCGTAGCGAGCCAGGGGCAGCGTGGCGAAGAAGGGGGACGCGGCGGCGAGCGGCACGACCGAAGCACACTCGTCATGAACGAAACCTGGCAGGGTGAGTTCGCTCGAGCGCATCCCTCCACCAGGGATAGAGTGCCCCTCGACCACCGCGACACTTCGCCCGTCCCTGGCCAGTGTGATGGCGGCGGCCAGGCCGTTCGGGCCCGAGCCCACTATCGCGGCGTCGTATTCAGGCACGACTAACCCCAGCTGACAAGCAGATGAAAACGGCAGGTGTGGCGTTGCTCACCCGGCAATGCAGCACATCCGCGTGCCGCCGGCCGGACGGTACCATTGGGTCATGCCCTCGGAGCAGCGACGCTTTGCCCACCTCCACCAACACACCGCCTACAGCTTGCTGGACGGCGCCGCCAGGATAAAGGACCTGATCGCCTGGGCGAAGGAGGTGAGCCCCGACGATCCGGCCGTCGCCATGACCGACCATGGCAACATGCACGGCGCCGTCGAGTTCTACAAGGCTGCGACCGGCGCGGGGGTGAAGCCGATCATCGGCTTCGAGGCGTACGTCACTCCGGGGTCGCGGTTCGACAAGCGTCGCCCCTCCTCGCAGCTCGACGGCGGCTACTTCCACCTGACCCTGCTGGCCAAGAACTTCGATGGGTACAGGAACCTCTGCAAGCTCAACTCCAGGGCGTGGCTCGAGGGCTTCTACATGAAGCCGCGCGTCGATCACGAGCTCCTGCGCGAGTACAGCGAAGGCGTGATCGCGCTCTCCGGCTGCCTGGGCGCGCAGATCCCCCGCTCGATCCTCGATCTTGGCGAGGAGGCGGGCGAAGAGGCGCTGCGGCAATACCTGGACATCTACGGCGAGGACTTCTTCATCGAACTCCAGGACCACGGCCTCGAGGAGCAACGGCGGCTCAACCCGGTGCTCAAGTCTTTCGCGGACCGCTACGGCCTGGGCATGGTGGCGACCAACGACGGGCACTACGTGCGGCGTGAAGATGCCAGGGCCCACGAGGCGCTGCTGGCCATCCAGACGAAGACCACCCTTTCTGACCCCAACCGCTTCCGCTTCCCCTGCGACGAGTTCTACGTCAAGACGCCGGAGGAGATGGCGAAGGTCATCCCCGAGAGCGACTACCCTGGCGCCATCGCCAACACGCTCAGGGTCGCCGAGATGTGCGACGTGACCCTGCCGATCGGGGACAGGCGGGTCTACCAGATGCCCGAGCTGCCGCTACCCGAAGGTCGCACACTGGCCGAGCAGCTGCGGGTGCAGGCCTACCAGGGGCTGATGATCCGTTACGAGGAGATCGACGAGCGGTTCTTCCGCGCCTACCTGGATGCCGCTCAGGAGCTTCCTTCGAGCGCTGCCCTCGATGCGACCCGGAGCGTATCGCCGAACGCTCCCCTCGAGACGGTCCTGCTGGAACTGGCCAGGCTCGGCGAACAGGGCCGGCGGGCCAAGCGGGAGGGCGAAACCTACGACAGCTTCGAGTACCCGCACCTGGCGAAGCTGAAGGAGAGGAAGCAGGACGAACGCGCCCTCACCATCCTCGAACGAGCCGAGTTCGAGCTTGGCGTGATCATCGCCATGGGCTTCCCCGACTACTTCCTGATCGTCGCCGATTTCATCAACTGGGCGAAGGACAACGGCATCGCCGTGGGGCCCGGGCGCGGCTCCGGAGCTGGCTCGATAGTCGCCTACGCCTTGCGGATAACCGACATCGACCCGCTCGAGTTCGACCTGCTCTTCGAACGCTTCCTCAACCCCTACCGGATCAGCATGCCTGACTTCGACATCGACTTCTCCGACGTCAGGCGCGGCGAGGTCATCGACTACGTGCGTCGGAAGTACGGCGACGACAGGGTCGCTCACATCGCGACCTTCGGGACGATGGCATCACGAGCGGCGATAAAGGATGCCGCCCGCGTGCTGGAAGCGCCCTTCGCCGACGCCGACAAGGTGAGCAAGCTGGTGCCGGTGGTATTCGGCCGCTCGGTCCCCATAGAGAAGGCGCTCGAAGACGTGCCCGAGATGCGGGAGCTCTACGAGGCGGGCGCCAAGGAGTACGTGGATGTGGCCCGCAGCCTGGAGGGGCTCACCCGGCACGCCTCGGTCCACGCGGCCGGCGTGATCATCTCCCGCGACCCGGTCCAGGAGCTGGCTCCGGTCTTCCGCAGCGGCGACGGACCGGTCGTCTGCCAGTACGACATGGGCTCGGTCGAGGATCTCGGCTTCCTCAAGATGGACTTCCTGGGGCTCAGGACCCTCTCCTTCATCGAGGCCGCGGTGAAGATCGTGCGCGAGTCGCGTGGCATCGAACTCGATCCCGACAACTTCCCCGTCGACGACGAGAAGACGTTCCAGTTGCTCTCGAAGGGTGACGCCGCGGGCGTGTTCCAGTTCGAGAGTCCGGGGATGATCGACACCCTCAAGAAACTCCGGCCCCGCAGGGTGCAGGATCTCATCGCCGTCTCTGCCCTCTACCGGCCGGGGCCGATGGAGAACATCCCCAGCTACATACGGCGTCACCACGGAACCGAAGAGGTGCGCTACGACGAGTTCCCCGAGTCGAAGGAGTTGTTGGCGCCGATCCTCGAGGAGACCTACGGCATCCCCGTCTACCAGGAGCAGATCATGCAGATCGCTCAGGCGGTTGCCGGCTACAGCCTCGGCGAGGCCGACCTGCTGCGCCGCGCCATGGGCAAGAAGAAGGTCTCCGAGATGGAGAAGCAGCGCAAGCTGTTCGAAGAGGGCGCTGCGCAGAAGGGGATAAGCAAGAGGGAAGCGAACAGCATATTCGATCTGCTCGAAAAGTTCGCGAACTATGGCTTCAACAAGTGCGTGATCGGCAGTACCAAGATCCCGCTATCGACGGGTGAAGTGGTGACGGCCAAGGAACTGTTCGAGCGTGGCAGCTCGGGTAGTCAGGCAGTAAGTTTGCGGGCTGACTTCTCTCTGACCCGAAGTGCGGTCGTCGATGTAGTTGACAACGGCACGAAACCGGTGTTCCGGTTGCTTACGTCTCTCGGCAAGGAGATCACCGCTACCGGTAATCACCCCTTCCTGACACCCGGGGGTTGGAAGAATCTGGAAGATCTCGAAGTTGGAGATCGGATCGCATCACCCGGCCGACTTCCCATCGAAGGCGCCAACAGTTGGCCAGAGCATGAACTCGTAATGCTCGGCTGGGTGCTGTCAGAGGGGAACACGAGCCATCCCAGCGGGGTATATCTCTACAGTCGAGACAAAATTCTCGTGGACGACATGCTCAAGGCGGCGGGAAACTTCCCGGACACGCAACCTGGCGTTAAGCAGCGTCCGGAGCGGGCTGACGTTTACGACGTGTATCCAGGAACGGGTAAGAGGGGCGGCGCGAGCAAAGGACGTTCCGGTGTTCGCCTGTGGTTGGAGTCGTTGGGTCTGATAGGTCACGGCCCATCCCAGAAGCGATTTCCGGAGGCGGCATTCCAGCTCGACAACCGGTCACTGGCCGTAATCATCGGCCGGTATTGGTCTGGTGACGGTTCCGTAGCCGGTAGCAATGACCTCACTCCCTTCGCAGCAACTTCATCGATCACCCTTAGTCGACAGCTCCAGCACCTACTACTGCGGTTTGGAATCGTCAGCAGGATTACAGAGAAGAGATCCCATTATGGCGAGGGACGAACAGGCTATACGGTGCGGCTCCTGGGGCGCCGAAGTATCGAAGCCTTCATCACCCATATCGGTCCTCACATTATCGGCAAGGAAGAACAGCTTGGATGCTTACGGGCGCGCCTCAACGCTGTATCTGCCGAGAGGGATGGCGTCGATACGGTCCCGAGCGAAGCCAGATACGCGGTAGACAAGGAACGCGAGCGGTGGGGTTCGACCGAAGCCTGCAGCGAGGACATCTTCTGGGAGCGAGTCGTGGCGATCGACTACGCCGGCAGCGAACCGACGTTCGACCTGGAGATCGCGGGTACCCACAACTTCGTCGCCAACGACATCATCGTCCACAACTCCCACTCGGCCGCATACGGCGTACTCTCCTACCAGACCGCCTACCTCAAGGCCCACTACCCTGTCGAGTTCGCCGCTGCCCTCCTGACAGTCGAACGCGCCAACTCCGACAAGGTCGCGCAGTACGTGAACGACGCGAGGCACCTGGGCATCGAGGTGCTGCCCCCCGACATCAACGAGTCCCGGAGCGACTTCACGCCCGTGGGCGAGGTCATCCGCTTCGGTCTCTACGGCATCAAGAACGTTGGCGACGCGGCGGTCGACCACATACTCGAGGAGCGCAGGCGGAGCGGGTCCTTCAAGGACCTTCACGACTTCTGCCAGCGGATCGACTCCACGCTAGTCAACCGGCGGGCGCTGGAGCACCTGATCAAGTCGGGCGCCTTCGACCGTCTCGGCGACCGCTCGGACCTGTTGCGCAACCTCGAGTCGGCGATGAAGTGGGGCGCGGCGCAGCGTGAGCAGGCCGAGTCGGGCCAGTTCAGCCTATTCGGGGCCGAGGAGATCAAGCCGCCCCAGATCGTGCACGGCGAGCCGTTCGGGGAACTCGATCTGCTCCGCTTCGAGAAGGATGCGCTGGGCCTCTACATCTCCTCGCACCCGATGGCCTCCTACCCTGGCCTGGCCGACGCCGCCTCCTGCCCCGTCGACCGGGTGGAAGCGTGGTTCGAGCGGCAGCGCGCCGAACCGGATTTCAAGGGCCGTGCCCGGGTCGCCCTGGCGGGGATCCTCCAGAACGTCAGCAAGCGGCCCACGCGCAAGGGCACGATGATGGCCCGGTTCGAGATCGCCGACGAGAGCGGCGCCCGTGAGGTGGTTGCGTTCAGCCGCACCTACGAGGCGATCGCGGAGCTGCTCGCCGAGGATGCGCCGGCGGTGGTCGTGGTCGAGCTCTCGGAAGACGGCGACTCGGTCCGGCTCGTCGCCGACAGGTTGGTCCGTTGGGACCAGCGGGGTCAGATACCGGAGATGGCCATCGTCGAGTTCGACCTCGAGGACGTGAGCCGCTACCAGCTGGAGGAGTTGCGTTCGCTGATGGACGAGCACGCCGGCCTGACCCCGGTGCGGCTGAGGTTCTCCTCTTCACGAGGGACGGTCACCTATCAGACGGAGGGTCTGCGGGTCGAGAAGGAGAGTCTGGCGTTGCTCGAGGAGAGCTGCCCCTGGATCAGGACGAGGGTGACGCTCGACCGGGACGCGCTTCTGGCACCGAGAGCCAAGCCGGCGTTCGGAGCGCCCCAGCAGGCCCCCACCCCCTCTGTCGACGTGCCCTTCTGAAGCTGGCTCAGGGGGTCCGCGGCCGGGGCCACGGGACAGGCCGGTGTCGGGTCACGTGGTCGGAGTAGACGTCCGGGTTGGCCGGGGCCGGGAACAAATTTGCTTGCCGGGCGCCTGTGAACACCCGGTCAGCATGCTAGCGCCCGGCATCAGCTACTAGCCGACAGGCTGCCCTGGTACCGTCTCGCGCTCCTCCGAACCCGCCCGCGCCTTGCGTTGCAGGTCGATCTGGGTCACGGCCATCTTGAAGCTCTGGGCAGAGGTGGCCGAGTGGAGCCCGGTCTCGAAGTCGATGACGTCCTCGTTGTAGAGCCGCGCCAGGTGATCGTCGAACAGCTGCATCCCGTCGAGCGAAGAGTCTCGCAACGCGTCGTACAGCTCGTGCGAGCGCTCCTCGTCCTTGACGAGGTCCTTGATCCGCAGAGTGCCCTTCATGATCTCCATCGCCGCGACCCTGCCGCCGTTCTTGCGGGGCAGCAGGCGCTGCGAGACGATGCCCACCAGCGACTCGGCGAAGAGGATCCTGGCCGTGTCACGCTCATGCGGCGGGAACAGCTCGAGTACGCGGTTGACGGTCCGGACCGTGTCGAGGGTGTGGAGCGTCGAGAAAACCAGGTGACCCGTCTGGGCTGCGGAGATCGCCGCGGCCGCCGTCTCGTAGTCGCGGATCTCGCCGATGAGGATGACCTCCGGGTCCTGGCGCATGGCGGCCACCAGGGCGGTGGCGAAGGACGGGGCATCCTGGCCGATCTCCCGTTGCACAACGACCGACTTGTCGGGCTGGTGCAGGAACTCGACCGGATCCTCCACGGTGATGATCATCTTGTTATGGGTCCTGTTGATCTCGTCGATTATCCGCGCAAGCGTAGTCGACTTGCCGGACCCGGTGGGACCGGTGACGAGCACCAGCCCTTTCTCCTGGTCGCGGAAGTACTCGAGGATCTCCTGCGGCAACGACACCACCTTCAGCTGCTCGGCACTGGAGTTGATGACCCTCAGCACGGCACTTACCGAGCCGCGTTGGCGGAAGAGGTTGACCCGGAAGCGGCCCAGGCCAGCCACCGAATACGCCAGGTCTACCTGGTTCATCTCCTTGAACGTGGCGAGTTGGCGCTCGTCGCACATCATCGCCACGAGTCCTTCGGTCGCTTTCGGGGAGAGCTTCGAATCGCTGACGGGGATGAGTCGTCCGTTGACGCGGATCATCGGCCGGAGGCCCGCATGCAAGTGGATGTCGCTGGCCCCCTTCTCGACGAACGAGGTCAGCATCTCATGGAACTTCATAACGGCCATCGTATTTTGACGGACTCACGGGAAACTTACGGAATCTCTCGTCCCACCGACGTTTTCTCAGGTGCGGCAGAAGTCACAGTCCGAGGAGCGAGCGACGGCCCGTTCGTACCGGAGCCGGTACCGCGGCCCGCTCGGCCGCGGTTAAACTGCCCGGAGCGATAGCCTGGAGGGATCAATGGGAAGAGTTTTCCCCGTCGCACTGATCGCACTGATAATCGTCGCCGGCGGGATCTGGCTGGACGGCCAGGCTCGTGACGAGGCGCAGCAGGCTGAACTAGTCGTCCAGAACACCCCACCGCCTGTGGCGCCGGCCGGCTTCGAGGTGATCCCCCCGGTTACCGAGGAGCGCGAACTCACCTTCGGTGGCGCCGCACCCGTCCTCGAGGAGGGGGTCGACTATCACGCGCTGCTCGACACCAGCAAGGGCGAGATGATAATCGATCTGTTCGAGGAGCGCGCTCCCGAGACCGTCAACAACTTCGTCTTCCTGGCGCTGCACAACTACTACGACGGCGTGCCGTTCCACCGTGTGCTGGAGGACTTCATGGCCCAGACCGGAGACCCGAGCGGCACCGGCCGCGGAGGTCCCGGCTACACCTTCCCCGACGAGATCCACCCCGAGCTCGACCACGACTCGAGGGGGATAGTCTCGATGGCCAACGCCGGGCCCGACACCAACGGCTCCCAGTTCTTCATCACGCTGGTCGCCACGCCCTGGCTCGATGGTCGGCACGCCGTATTCGGCAAGGTCATCGAGGGGGACGAGGTACTCGACGAGCTCCAGCGGGTCGATCCGGGGACGCCGACCGCGGTCCTCCGGTTCGATGGGAATCTCTCCGAACTGGCCGAGCAGGGCGTCGATCTGGGCGGTCCGCCCGACCGGAGCCTGCGTGACCATCTCGAAGCGGAGTTGGGCGCCATCCCCGCGGTCGGTCAGTCGTTCACCATCGGCGGGTACGTCGGGGTGGTGGGACGCGTCGACGGGGTGCCGGCAGCCGGGTTCTTCCCTGAGCCGGACACGCTCGAAGATGTAACCATCCTCGCCAGGACAGGCGAAACCGAGGAGGCAGAGCAGTGAGTGAAGAGTCGACGAACTACCGGCCCGTGCCCAGGAGCGAAGAGCGCACCACGAGATTCCGTGCTGCGGACGAGGTCATCGAGAAGGGACACGACTACCGGGCGGTGATCAGCACCAACAAGGGCGAGATGGTCGTGGACCTGTTCCAGGACCGGGTCCCCAGGACTGTCAACAACTTCGTATTCCTGGCGCTCAACAACTACTACGACGGGGTCCCCTTCCATCGAGTGCTGGAGGACTTCATGGCCCAGACGGGTGACCCCACCGGCACCGGCCGCGGCGGGCCCGGTTACACCTTCCGTGACGAGATCGACCCCGGCCTCAAGCACGATGCCCGAGGCACGTTGTCGATGGCCAACGCCGGGCCCGATACCAACGGCTCGCAGTTCTTCATCACGTTCGGAGCGACCCCCTGGCTCGATGGCCGGCATGCCGTCTTCGGACGAGTCATCGACGGTGACGAGGTCCTCGACAAGCTGAAGCGGGTGGATCCGAGCCGCCCCGGCCGCGAGGAGCCGGATCGGATAGAGCGGGTCACGATCCTCGAGGCCGCCTGACCGGACCCTCTGGGTTCCGCCGCGGCAGCAGAGGCGAGGCGCGGAACCGATCTTGAAGCCGCTCAGCCCAGCGGCGTCACCTCGCGAGCGCGGCTCCGGGCGTGCGAACGGAGGTGCTCGATGAAGGCGTCACGGGCAACACCGTTGCGGTTGGGCTCCTTGCGGGAACGGAACGAGATGGTTCCCGCTTCGAGCTCCTGGTCCCCGACGATCACCGTGTAGGGGACCTTGAGCAGCTCGGCATCGCGGACCTTGGCGTTCATCCGCTCGGGTCGCTCATCGACGGTGGAGCGGAGTCTCACCGCCTTCAGCTGCTCGGCGATCTCGTGAGCGCCCGAGAGGTGGCGGTCGGCGATCGGGACTATCCGTACCTGTTCGGGCGCAAGCCACAGCGGGAAGTCGCCGGCGAAATGCTCGATCAGGAAGCCGATCAACCGCTCGTGTGTCGAGAGCGGCGCTCTGTGGAGGCAGAGGGGGGTGCGGCGGGCTCCACTGTCGTCCACGAACTCCAGGCCGAAGCGGGCCGGCTGAGCGAAATCGACCTGATTGGTCGCCAGCGTGAACTCGCGGCCGATGGCGCTGGTTATCTGCACGTCGATCTTGGGGCCGTAGAAAGCCGCCTCGTCCTCGGCCTCGACGAAGTTGATGCCGCCGTTGACGAGGGCCCGCCTCACCATCTCTTCGGTCTTCTCCCACAGCTCGGGCTCGTTCACGTACTTCTTGCCCAGCCCCTCCTTGCTGTGCTTCGAGAGGCGCATGACGTACTCGTCTATCCCGAAGAGTTCGAAGTACTCGAGGTAGAGGCCGATGACTTGCATGAATTCGCTCTCGAACTGCTCTTCGCTGCAGTAGATGTGGGCGTCGTTCATCTGCAGGCTCCGGACCCGCATGAGGCCCATCAGGGCGCCATGATCCTCGTAGCGATAGCACGTGCCGTACTCGGCCAGACGCAGCGGCAGTTCGCGGTAGCTGCGCGGCCGGCTGGCGTAGATCTTGTGGTGGAAGGGGCAGTTCATCGGCTTGACGAAGTAACGGACGTCGTCCAGAACCATGGGCGGGAACATGTCCTCCTCGTAGTGCTCGAGGTGACCGCTCTTGATGAAGAGCTGCTCCTTGCTCAGGTGAGGAGTGCGAACTCGCTGATAGCCCGCCTTCCACTCGACCTCCTTGGCGAGTTCCTCGATCTCGTCGGCCATCACCGCGCCCCGCGGCAGCCACAGAGGAAGACCCGGCCCGATGTCCTCGTCGAGGGTGAAGAGCTCGAGTTCCGCGCCGAGCTTGCGGTGGTCGCGCTTCCTGGCCTCCTCCAGCTGCCACAGGTGGTGCTCGAGTTCCTCCCTGGTAGCGAACGCCACGCCGTAGACCCGCTGCAGCATCGGCCTGCTCTCGTCCCCGCGCCAGTAGGCGCCGGCCAGGCTCATCAGCTTGAAGTGCTTGGGGATGAGCCCGGTTCGGGGCAGGTGGGGACCGCGGCAGAGGTCGGTGAAGCCCGCTTCTCCGCCCTGCTCGTAGAAGCTCAACGGCGCATCCTCGGGGAGGTCGTCGATCAGTTCCACCTTGTACGGGTCGCCCAGGCTCCGGTATCGCTCGAGGGCGCGGGCCCGCGGCAGTTCGTAACGCCGCAGGTCGAGGTCGGCCTCGACGATCTTCCGCATCCGATCCTCGATCTCGGTCAGTTCTTCGGCTGTGAGGTTCCGCGGGAGGTCGAAGTCGTAGTAGAAGCCGTTCTCGATGACCGGCCCTATGCCCAGTTTTACGCTCTCGGCATCGAAGCCCTGGTCCACGAAGTACTCGCGCACCGCCTGCGCCATCACGTGCGCGAGAGTGTGCCGAGCGAGCCGGATCCACTCCTCGTCCCGGTTGGTGAGGACCGAGACGTGCGCTCCGTCGGCTATCGGGGTGAGCAGGTCGGCGAGCTGGCCCTCTACCTTCACTCCCAGTGCCGCGCGGGCCAGGCCCGGCCCTATCGCCTCTGCCACTTGTAGTCCGTTGGCCCCCTCCGGGACCTCCAGACGTTTGCCGTCGGGAAGGATCACTTGCATGAGTAGCACCTCGTCTTGTTCAGGGGTTGTGTTGTTCCCGGTCGGTCGGAGCAGCGTTCGGCCGGTCGCTCAGCCGGCGTGAGGCGTTCGCAGCGCTATGCCGTTCCGAGCGCCGCCGTTCATGCCTCCGGTACTCCGTACTGCTTCCATGGCCGCAATGTATCACAGGGGCGAAATGGCCGATCTGCGCGCTGCGGATATACTTGTGGCCATGCAAATTGTCGGCGTCCTCGGCCGCGACCACGACCTCCACCACGCCCTCACCAGGTTTCGCGACCCGCTGGGCCGATTCCACCTCCACCCGCTCCAGGACGGACCCGTGGAGTCGGTCCTGCAAGGCCTGGTGCCGCTCGAGTTCGCCGGCGTGCTGCTCCTGGGCGACGAGTTCGAGCAGGCCGCCTCCGGCCTCCTCGAGAGAACCAGCCTCGACGCCAAGGAGCTCGGTGCGATCGACACGGTAAGCGTCGCCGCCGGGGGACTCATCGGCGAATACAACGCGGGGCGGGCGGTCGGATCGCTGCTGGCTGCGGCCGACTGGGACGGCCGTGGGGCCAGGGCGGTGCTGCTCGGGGCCGGTAAGCGAGCGGCGGCGATCGCCAGGGAGCTTTCCAGCATGGGGGTCGCACAGATAGTCATACTCGCCGATGACCGCCCAGCGGCAGAGCGGAGCGCTACCAAACTGGCGGCTACAACGACCGTCGTCGCCAGCGCCCACAGCGACCCGCGGGTCGACGGGTTCCTCGCCGAGGCCGATCTCCTGGTGAGGGTGGACCCGTTGGCCGACGTGCCCAAGGAGGCGATGGGGCCCCACCTCTGCCTGATAGATCTCCGGGCCGAGCGGGTGAGCGCGCTGAGGCAGCAGGCGCTCAACGTGGGCGCCCTGACCTTCAACCTGCTCGACTACCAGGCCCACCGTCTGGCGCTGGGCCTGGGGCACGTCCTGGGCTCCGCTGTGGAACTGGAACCTCTGCTGGCGCTGCTGCACGACACCCCCCAGGGGTAGGAGCGGGAGCGGGCGGCCCGCGTAAAGTTGGTCACAACCGGCCCTCATCTCATGAACCTAAGGCCGTCGCAACCGAAACTCGAGTACGTGCCGCGCCTAGCCCCCACGCTGCTGGCAATGCTGCTGGCCCTGACCGCGTTCGGACAGACACCAGACTCCAATAACGACCTCTACCGCGTTCCGCCGGGGCGCGTCGATCTCTCGGCCGAGGCGGTTACGATCCGCGGCGACCTGATCGAGGACACGTTCATCCTCGGACTCGGCTGGCTCTCGGGAAGCACCAGCGAGGCCCCGCTGCTGGCTGGCGACGCGCTCTACCTCGACGCTCACAACCTGGCGCGCCTCGGTCTCGAAGGCGAACCGGTAGCGGAGCTGCCGGCCGCTTCCGAGGAGAGCCCCTGGCGCGCTCCAGGCGGGGCAGAGGTACGCTTCGGCGGTGACTCGCAGGTTCGCATCGTCGTCGATCTGCCCCACCTGAGCAGCGCCCGGCCGCTGCGCCACCTCGAAGGTCGCGGCCGCCTGGAGGAGGATGAGCCCCTCACCCTCCGACTACCCGACACCAAGCCACCACGAGAGCAACCCGATCCGTATCACGGGATCGACGTCACCCTCGTCGACACGCCGCTGGGCACCGCCCTGGAACTGCGCGGTCCCGCCCTCAGCTACGAGGTCTTCACCCTCGAGGAGCCCACCAGGCTCGTCGTGGATCTCGTTCCGCTGCGCCAGCGACACTACCCCTCCACCACCGAAGTGCTGACCGAAGGCGTCGTCTACCGGACGTTCGGCGCCCAGACCCCGGTGGGCGAAAGCCTCGTCCATCTGCTGGAGATCGATCCCTCTGCCGGCGAGTTCCGGGTCGTGGGCACCAGCGAGGTCGCCCGCACCCTCTCCGAGTTGGCGAGCGGAGCGTTCGCCGCCATCAACGGCGGCTACTTCGATACCAGCACCTTCCAGACCATCGGCCTCCTGAGAGTCGACTACGGCCTGCAGTCGCTCCCCTCCCGCAACCGGGCGAGCATCGGCTTCGGCTACGCCGGTCCGGTTATGGATCGGGTGACCGCCAGCGTCAACGTACGGGTGGACGGCCGGATCTACCGCCGTGAGACCCCGGCCAACGGCGACGGCGTACAGGTGCGCACCGTGCCGGGAGCGCTCGCCGGCAGCCCCCGCAAGGGCGCTCTCGTCGCTCAGCACGGACGGATCGTGGCCAACCGGGTGGGACCGGTCCGAGTGCCGCCCAACGGCTTCGTCGTCGTCTACCCGCCGGACGACCGGGAACTCGCGCTCATCGATCCCGGAGAGGTGGCGGGTATCGAGGTGGACTTCGAGCCGGACGCCTTCCAGGCGGTTCGTTACGCTGTCGAGGCGGGTCCACTCCTGGTGGAGGACGGCCTGAGCGCGTTCCAACCGCACCTCGAGGAGTTCTCGCGGGGCGAGCGGATCCTCGACGCCTACACTCAGCAGGCCGCGGTGGGCATCCGGCCCGACGGTACAGTGCTCTTCCTCGTCGCCGAGAACATGCGAGCGGTCGACCTGGTGCCGCTCTTCCTCTCCCTTGGCGCCGAGGACGCGATGCGCCTCGACAGCGGCTCGAGCGCCACCCTGTTCGCGGCCGGCAAGGTCCTGAACCGGGTTCACGAACGGCACATCGTGAGCGCCATAGTCTTCCTCCCCGGCTCCGGGGACGACACGATGGGGGCGCGTCAGAGTCGGTAGACTCTGAGTGATGCAACGAAGCCGCAAGGCGCTGATGCCGCTGCTGGTGCTACTGTCGGCGGTGGCGTTCGCCCAGCCGGCCGACCGTTACTCCGCCGACCAGGTCGACTTCGAACTGGGTATAAGCGGCGCGGTGGTCGAGAACAGCTGGAACCAGTTGCGGCTGGTGCTTCGCGACCTTCCCCCCGTCGAGTTCGACCTCCGCATCGACCAGGGCTCCCTCCGCAGCGGCAGCATCCCCCTCGTCTACAGCGCCTCCATCGGCAGCAGCAGAGGCCTGACCGTCTTCGAGGACGAAGTCTTCATCCCTGCCTGGACCTCGCTCACCTGGAGTCTCCGTTCGGCCGACCGGACGATCGCCTCGGGAAGCCTCGATCCCCGGCTGAGGGACGATCGGCCCCTCACACTGCTCCTCTCCAACGAACCGGGTGGCTGGCTCGCGTCGCTGCCCCCCACCGCCCGGGCGCTCGAGGTCGTCGCCGGCGAGCTTCCCCAAGGTGCGGCCGCGTACTCGGGCGTGGCGGCCCTGATCGTCGATGGTACCGCCACGGCTCCTACCCTCGAGTCGGTCGTTCGGGCGGCCACCGCTGGGGCCGTGGTGATCCTCGCGGGTCCCCTGCCCCCCAGTCACCGGGCGCTCGAGCAGGTTTACGGAAGCGGCTCGGTACACCGGCTGGGCGCCGGCTGGATCGTCAGCACGGGCAGAGAAGGAGTCGGGCCGGCCCTGGCCAGGTACCAGGGTTTCCCGGTGCAGGGGGCGGCCACCGCTCTGTTGAGCGGAGGCGAGGAGGCCGAGGGGCCGCACCTCTCACGCATGACGATCGTCGCTGCGGGAGCGCTCTACTCCCTCGCCGTCCTGCTGCTGTTGCGGTTCGGCGGGCCGGCCGGCGTCTCAGCGGCACTGGTAGTCGCCGCACTCACCGCCTTCGCCGGCTGGCTGGTGCTGCGTCCTGAACAGGCGGTCCTCGAGGAGGAGCGCACGCTGGTGATCTCGACCGGTGGTCTCGGGCTCTCCGTCCCGAGCCTCGCGATCCGGTCCCTGCCCGGCGGAGAGGTAGTCGTAGATGCCCAGATGCGACTAGGGGAGCGGGTCGCCTACGAAGTCGGCGAAGGCACCACCACCCTCACTCTCGAACGGTGGCAGCGGCAGTTGCTATTGGGCAAGCCGGCTATCGCCAACGGATCTCTGCGCTGGTCGAACGGCAAGCTGGAGAACCAGGGGCCCACCACGCTTCGCCAGGTGCTCGTCCTGGGGCTCGGGCCCCAGCCGCCGCTCGAACCGGGAACGGTCCGCGATGCCGCGCCCTCCGAGGAGCTGGCATCGCCGGAGGCCTACGGCGATCTCCTCGAGCTGTTGCCAGCGGGCACGGCCGTCGCGCACGACGGCAGCCGCTACCTGGTCGCCTTGCCGCCGCACCCGGGAGGCAGCCTGTGAAGTTCGCCGGGAGAGTCGCGCAGCGGGTCGCGCAACCGGACGCTCAGCAATACCTGGCGCTCTACCTGATCGCGATGCTCTTCGCCCTGATGGCCGCCTGGCCCACCGACTCGACTCCGGTCAACGACGCCTGGTTCACGCTCGCCTACACCCGGGCCGCTGCGCTGGGGCTCCTCGGGCTCGGCTACGGCGCCTCGAAGGCGGCCGCCAGTCCAGCCGAGCAAGCGCTCACCGCGGCGATGCTCGGCCTCTTCGCACTGCTGGCGCTGCCGCTCGAACTGGCCGCCTATGCCGCCAGCTACCCAGCCACCCCGCTGCCCTGGGTCGTCCCCCTGCCTGCGCTCACCGCGCTGGCCATGTACGGGCTGGGCCTGCTGCTGGGTAAGTTCCTGGGTCTGCTTCGGTTGCAGCCGCTCGTCCCCATCGCGGTACCCGCGGCCCTCGCCGGCATGGTCGCTCTCGACGTGGGCCTGGGGCTCAACCTGTTGAACCCGTTCACCGCGGCCGTACGGGTTTCCTGGGCTCACCTCGCCCTCCTGGGTTCCGCCACCACAGCGCTGATCATCGCGCTGGCCAGGGGCCTGCATCTGGAGCACCGGAGCCGAGGAGCGCCCCACAGGTGATAAGCCGCAGCCGCCGGCAGCGTGAGAACGTCCCGGCCAGCCGTGACCTCGACGCGCACAACCGGCTCGCCCGGGCGCGCGACCGTCACCGCCACCTGTTCCGTGGCGCGCTCCTCGCCCTCGCAGCGGCCATCGTCGGTTGGCTGCTGGGCTTCGACCTTACCGTCCGGGCCGTTTCGGTGGCGGCCGCCTTCGCCCTGGCCTGGCTGGTACCGCTCCGCGGGAGCACCGAGTGGGCGCTGCGCTGGATAAGCGACCGGGCGGGACTCGCCTACCAGACCGCGCTGGAGATCGGAGATGGCGAGGACCCGTACGGCTTCGCACCTGCCGTGGCGGCCAGGGCCGACGCGAGCCTGGCCCGCGTCGAGCGACCCGAACACTCCGCCTGGTGGCTACCGCTCCTGGCGCTGGCGCTGGGTGTGCTCCTGCTCCCGGCGTTGCCCCTGAGCGGTGAAGGCGGTTCGCTGGGTGGGCAACTGCCCCCTGGCGCAACCGTGCCCGCCCCGGCCGCAGGCGAGGATTCCGACGAGGAGGCCGAGGAGCCAGTTCCCAACCTGCCCGGCGAGGAGACCACCCGCCTGGGCCGCACCCCTGACGGCTCGCCGGACGAGGAGCAGGGCGAGGAAGCGGAAGCGCAGGGCGACGGTCAGGGCGGCGAGCGGGAAGCGTTGGAGCGCTACCTCCAGGGCATCCGCGAACGGCCCGAGTCTCTGGCGGAGGAGCAGGACGCGGGTGATGAGCAAGGGGCTGGACGAACGCCTGCCGGCGCGGCCCCACGACCGGGTCAGGAGCGCCCGGGCGGGCAGGGAGAGCGTCGCTCCGGAGAGGGCCAGCCGGGGGAGGGCGAAGGCGATCGGCCCGCGGAGCAGGGCGGCAACGAAGGTGAGGAGCCTGGGGAGTCTGGGGGGCAGGGCGGCCGACAGGAACCGCGCAATCCGTTCGCTCCGGCTGGCAGCAACGAGAACGAGGATAGCGGCGAGCAGCTGCCGGGCGAGGGGGAGCAACCGGAAGGCGGCGGGCCCGGCGAGGAGCGGCTGGAGGAGGGCGGCGACGAGCCGGCAGCCGGACCGGGAGAGTCGCCAGCGGGCGCAGAACAGCAGGGGCAGGGCCAGGGCGCTGGCGCTTTGCCCTCTGCGCAGCAGGATGCGGGGCGGGCCGGACAGCTGGGCGGAGAGAACCTGCAGCTGCGCGGCGAGCTGCGCGAGGGGCCGTTGAGCGAAGGGGGCACCATCCAGCTGCCGGGTGGTGACGAGGTCCAGCTACCGGCGGGACGTGCGCCCGGAGAGTACGCTCGCGAGGTGGAGAGCGCCGTCACCGAGGGACGGATCCCGCTCGAGTACCAGGAGATAATCAGGAACTACTTCCGCTAGCGGACGCTACCTGACTCGCGGGAGAGGCCGGAGAGCAGGGCTGTCAGCTGCGGAGCCAGGTCGCGCGCCGCCTCCTCGGTGAGGGCGATCATCAAAGGATCCTCGTCGGGTTCGGGCAGCGGTCGATCACCCGGCACGAACCGTGCCCCCCGGAAGGTCAGCGAACCGGCCGACCCCAACGGCATGCCGGTCGAGGCGTCGATGACCGTGGCGTTCACCCTGACGACCCCGGTCACGTGGCGGCCGCCCCTCACCCGCTCCACCGAACGCTCGAAGCGCGGTGCCGCCGCCATCACCGCCACCTCGGCGCCCAGACTCCTGGCTATCGACGCCGCCGCCGGCGCTGCCCGGCTCCCGAACATGTCGCGGTGGGTCTCCTGGAACCGGAGCGGCGCAGGACGGATCAAGCCGAACGAGCAGCAGCCCGGTAGGCCGAGGATCTCCTCCTGCAAGCGCTCGGCCAGGAACGGCGCGCGCTCTCCGGCGGGAGCGTTGACGATCGCCACCTCGAGACCGGGATCGGGGGCCGATGCGGGCAAGCAACCGCTCAGCAGAGCGAGCAGAAGGGGGAAACAGAACCAACGCCTCATCCCGAGCCCTCCTCCAGCGCGGTTCCGACGGTGGCCGCACCGCGAGTCAGGTCGGCCAACCTCGCCCGGAAGTCGGCCGCTTCGGTCGCCGGCACCTCGAGCCGCACGCGCCAGCCGCTGCCGTCGAACTGCTCAGCTGTCGTGCGTGCCTGTCGGGTCTGCGCGAGCAGCCTGTGCAGCGCATCGACCAGCGCGAACGGGACGTGTACCTCCAGGGACTCCACGTCTTCGACGAGCTTCTCGCCCGCCTCGTCGAGCGCCTTCGCTACGGCCCCGCCGTATGCCCGTACCAGGCCGCCTGCCCCCAGTTTGGTGCCTCCGAAGTAGCGGACGACCACCACTCCGAGCCGATCGAGATCACGCTTGAGGAGCACCTCCAGCATCGGCCTGCCGGCGGTGCCTCCCGGTTCCCCGTCATCCGAGAAGCGCATGTCGGCGCCGAACCGGTAGGCCCAGCAGTGGTGGCTCGCGTCCCCGTGCTCGTCGCGCAGCCCGGCCAGCCAACCTTCGAACTCTTCCGGGCAAGCAAGCGGCCTGACGAACGCCAGGAACCGCGAACCTTTCACGGTTTCCTCCAGTCGGGCGACTCTGGCCGCGGTCCGGTGCGCCATGAGGCGAGTGTAAGCGAGGGACGAGCCGGTCCGCGGCGCCGCCATAGCGGTCCGGGAGGAGTTCGGGTGCTAGACTCGTGAACGTGGACGCCAGCGACCGCGATCAGCGCCAGCCGATGACCCGGCAGCGATGTCCGTCTGCAGTTCGGTCCTGCCTCTAGGCGGTCCCCACTCCATCGAACGACAGCAGAGTTGCGGCCAGTACGCCGCTACGGTATAGCTCTACGAGGTAACCCATGGCGCTGGAAATCTACAACAGCATGACCCGCCGCAAGGAGACCTTCGAGCCGATCACGCCTGGCTACGCGGGCATCTACTACTGCGGACCCACCGTCTACTCCGACCCGCACCTGGGCCACGCCCGCGGTCCGGTCGTCTTCGACGTGCTGAGGCGCTGGCTCGAACACCTCGGTTACCGGGTTCGGCTCGTCTCCAACATCACCGACGTCGGGCACCTGACCGACGACAGCGACGACGGCGAGGACAAGCTGCTCAAGCGGGCGAAACTCGAGCAGCTCGAACCGATGGAGGTGGCCGACAAGTACTTCTGGTCGTACGAGAACGCCATGGCCAGACTGGGAGTGAGGAAGCCTGACATCACGCCCAGAGCAACCGGCCACATCACCGAACAGATCTCCCTCATCCAGGAGCTGATCGAGCAGGGGGTAGCGTACGAATCGGAGGGAAGCGTCTACTTCGACGTCTCCGATTGGGAACCGTACGGTGAACTCTCGGGCAGGGATCCCGACGACCTGATCGAGGGCACTCGCGTCGACAGCCGCTCGGAGAAGCGCGATCCGCGCGACTTCGCACTCTGGAAGAGGGCCGAGAAGGGTCACCTGATGCGCTGGCCCAGCCCGTGGGGTCCGGGTTATCCGGGCTGGCACCTGGAATGCTCGGCGATGAGCACCAAATACCTGGGCGACGAGTTCGATATCCACGGCGGCGGCCTGGACCTGATCTTCCCCCACCACGAGTGCGAGCTTGCGCAGGCCAGGGCGGCAGGCAAGCCGTTCGCCCGCTACTGGATGCACTGGAACATGCTCACCCTCGGCGGCGAGAAGATGGCCAAGTCGAAGGGTCTCGTCGTCGCGCTCGACGAGCTCTTCCGCGAGTACGACCCGCTGGCGGTTCGTTTCCATCTGCTCAGGTCGCACTACCGGAGCGTGTCCGACTTCAGCGAGGAGAGCCTCCTCTCCTCTACCCAGGGCCTGCGCAGGCTGCAGGACCTCTACCGGCAACTGAGAGACGCGCCCGGAGGGGCGGTGGCGGGCAGCACGCTCGGTCACTACCGGGATCGCTTCACCGAGGCGATGAACGACGATCTCAACACGCCGCAGGCGGTGGCCTCACTGTTCGACGCCGCCCGCGAGATCAACCGGACGCTGGAGACGGGAGCCGGGAGCGACTACCTCGCCGAGGCGCGTTCGCTCTTCGACGACCTGTTCGTGGGCGTGCTGGGTCTGTTCCCGGTCGAGGACGGCGCCGCCGAGACGGTCGATCAGGAGGTACTCGGAGGCGTGATCGACCTGCTGCTGGAGCAGCGACATCAGGCGAGGTTGCGGAGGGACTTCCAAGCGGCAGATACGATCCGGGACCGCCTGGCCGACCTGGGCGTGACGGTCGAGGACAGCGCCGAGGGGAGCCGCTGGAAGCTGCACTGACGGGTGAGCGGGAGCGCCTCAGTCCTGGGCGACGGAGTCGACGAGAAGGCGCTGTACCTCTGCGTCGCTCGTCTGCGGGAAGTCGCGGTACCAGCGGCCCACGGCGTTGAAGTCGCGGGGCGTCTCCAGGCAGACCGCGGCATCGGCCTGGGCACCCAGTGCCGCGCACACGTCCGGGGCCGCGACCGGCACGGCAACCACGATCCGCTCTACTTGGCGGAGCCGCAGGGCTTCGACCGCGACCCTCATGGTCGCCCCGGTGGCCAGGCCGTCGTCGACGAGGACGACCTCGCGGCCCTCCAGTGGCAGCGGCTGCCGGTCGCCTCGGTAGAGTTTCTCGCGCCTCTCCAGCTCTGCGAGCTCGCGTTCGGTCACCGACTCGATCACGCTCGGGTCGACAGCGAAGGCGCTGACGATCTCAGCGTTCAGCACCCGCACGCCGCCGGCGGCGACGGCACCCATGGCGAGTTCGCTGTGGCCGGGGAGACCCAGCTTGCGGACCACCAGGACATCGAGCGGCGCTCCCAGCCTCCTGGCGACGGGGGCCGCTACCGGCACGCCACCCCGGGGCAGGCCGAGAACCAGCGGCTCGGCTCCCGTGACTCCCTGCTCGACGAGGGCGTCGGCCAACTTCTCCCCTGCTTCGTGGCGGTTGCGGAACAGCATGTTCGCTCCCTCCCGCGAACCCGTGGCGGCCTACTCCGCCTCGCGACTCGCGCCCAAGTATAGAGGCCGGTGCTCCCGCTAGCCGGCGACGTTCGGATCGGGGTACGCCGCCCAGGCCCGCGCTTCCTGCCGTCCGGCTGGAGAGTTCGGGTGGCGTCGGCGTCGGAATAGCCCTGCGGCTCGGCCATCCCTCAGCGCCTGCGGGCCGTTGCCCAGCGGCGGGAACAGCACCCGCCGCCTGCTGGGTAGTCTGCGGCGTGAACGACCCGAAGGAGGCTGCCCTCAGGCTGGCCCTCACGCCCCGACTCGGGCTCAGGAAGACGGTTAAGCTCCGTGACGCGTTCGGGACGCTTCTGGCGGCCTACCATGCCTCGCGGCGAGCGTGGGAGGGATCCGGGGTGGCGGGCGAGCTGTGGGAGGTAGCCAGGAGCGAGTGGATGACGGACCGTCTCCAGGGCCTGTTGCCCAGGTGTGACGAGGCGGGCATCGAGATCCTCGCCCTCGACACCCCCGACTACCCTGCCATGCTGGCCGCGATCTTCGATGCCCCGCCCGTCCTCTACGTGCGGGGCCGTTCGCTGTCCGACCTGCCACTCCAGAGGAGTGTCGCGATCGTCGGGACCAGGAAGGCCAGCAACCAGGGATTGGCCTTCAGCTACCGGCTCGCGGCCGAACTCTCCTCTGCTGGAGCCGTAATAGTGAGCGGCCTGGCGATCGGGATAGATGCCGAGGCGCACCGGGCCGTTGTGGAGGGCGAGGGCGTGGGGATAGGCGTCCTGGCGGGCGGGCTGGACGGGGTGCATCCTCCGGTGAACCGGCAGCTGGCGCTCGCCCTCTGCGAACGCGGCTGCCTGGTCAGCGAGCACCCTCCGGGGAGTTCACCGCAGCGGGCCTTCTTCGTGGGTCGTAACAGGCTGATAAGCGGCCTCTCTCGCGCCGTCGCCGTGATCGAGGCGGGGAAGGGTTCGGGCGCCCTCACGACGGCAGAGTTCGCCAACGAGCAGGGTCGCACTCTGTTCGTGATGCCGGGCCGACCGGGAGATCCCCGGGTTGCCGGAAGCCTGCCGCTGCTGCTGGACGGAGCGACGCCTCTGCTCTCTTCGGCCGAGGTCGCGGCCGAGCTCGGACTCGGCGTTCAGGAACGCGAGGAGGAGCCGATCGTGGAGCTCGGCGACGACGGTTCGCTCTTCACCGCCGGAGCCACCTTCGACGCCATAGCCGCGGTCTCCGGACTGCCCGCTCCCAGCCTGCTGGCCCGGCTGAGCAGGCTGGAGATGGCCGGGTTGGTGCGGCGCGGTACGGACGGACGCTACTACCGCAACTGACCTTCGAAATGGTCAATCGGCCGTATTTACACCCGCCTCCCCTGCTGGGTAGAATCTGCGTGCGTACCGAACTGTTCGGGACCTGAACGCGAACGCCTTGCTCGTTCGCGAGGACCGTCGTGGGACGCCACTCGAAAGGAGCAAGAAGTGAAGAAAGCCCTCATCTCCCTGCTGGCGGTGTTCGCCCTGGGAGGAATCGCGACTGCCCAGAGCGTCACGGTATGGACGACCCTCGCCGACCAGTCCCTGGAGTGGTTGCAGCAGGAGACGGCATCGTTCAGCGACGCTTTCGGCGTCGAAGTGGAGATCGTCCGCCTGGCGCTGGGCGAGCTGCGTGAACAGATGCTCCTCTCGGCCCCCGCCGGCCAGGCCGGCGACCTGCTGGTAGGCGTCCCCCACGACCAGATCGGGGAGATGGCGGTAGGCGGCGTACTCGAGGACATGAGCTCCTACGCTACCGACAGTTATCTCGCCGACCTCTCAGAGCAGGCTCGCCTCGCCTACACCTTCGGCGGGAAGCTGTTCGGCCTGCCAATGTACGTGGAAGGTCCCGCCCTCATCATCAACACCGACCTCGTGCCAGAGGCACCGGAGACCTACGAGGAGATGATCGAGGTAGCGCAGGCGAACACGAACGGGGAGACGTTCGGGTTCATGTACGACATCAACAACTTCTACTACTCGTACAACTGGCTGCACTCGTTCGGCGGTTACGTCTTCGGCAGGGATGCGGGCGGCGACCTCGACCCGAGCGACGTCGGCCTGGCCAACGAGGGCGCTATCCGGGGCGGCGAGGAATTGCAGGCGCTTCGCTTCGACTACGGTCTCATCCCGGCCGGTACCGATTACAACGTTGCCAACGGCCTCTTCATCGACGGCGCCTTGGCGATGACCTACGACGGCCCGTGGGCCATAGCAGGCTTCCGCGAGGCCGGCATACCTGTCTCCGTGATGCCGGTCCCGCCGCGCGAAGACGGCTCCGAGTGGAGCGGCTTCATGGGAGTGCAGGGCGTGCTGCTCAACGAATTCAGCACCAAAAAGGTCAACGCAGCGAACCTCGCCAAGTGGCTCGTGCGGCCCGCGGCTCAGGTGTCGCTCGCCCAACTCTCCGGCCGCATCCCCGCCTCCAACTCGGCGGTCGCCCAGGTCAGTGACGACCCGATCGTCGCCGGCTTCGGCGCCGCGTTGCAGAACTCCGAGCCGATGCCCAACATCCCGGAGATGGGACGTGTCTGGCAGCCGATGGCGAACGCGCTGTCGGTCATCACCGAGTCGGCCGAGGCCGACGTGGAAGCCGCCCTCGAGCAGGCCGTGCAAGAAATCGGCGGCCATTAACCCCGCTTGCTGAACCGGTAACGTGACCAGGAGCGTCGCTCCTGGTCACTCCTCTTAGGCATGTCCATAGACATCTCCCGTACGCCTCGCGAACTCCTGAGCCCGGAAGGGAACCGGGAAGCGTCCCTTCTGGCGTCCATATCGCTGCTGCTGCTGGCGCTCCTGGGAGCCTCGGCCGTCGCCCTGGGCGGTTACCTGCTGCTCCGCTCGATGCTGCCCGGAGTGCCCGCCTACAGCTCGCTCGTCATCGGTCTGGCGGCATTCGTCGTCATCCTCGGCCTGATCGCCAGGCGCTTCACCTGGATCATCCCCTGGTACTACCTGCTGCCGGCGATCCTGTTCCTGCTGGTCTTCACGTTCCTGCCGGTACTACTCACCATCGGCCTGGCCTTCACGGACTATGCCGGCGTTCGCAAGGGCGACCTCAACGTCTCCTCGGAAACGGCGATCGTGAGCATCGAAGGTAACCAGGTCACCATAGCCAACCCCCGAACCTTCGACTGCGCCGGGCTCCACGATGGTTGCCGCGGAGCGCGGGTCGAGCTCTACGCCTCCGGCCAACTCGAAGTCGCTGCGGTTTCACTTGAAGGCACCACCCTCACCCTCGCCGAACCGTTGCCGCCAGGCCGCAGCGTGACGGCCGTCGCCCTCTTCATGCCCGCGATCGGCGACCGGTTCCGCTTCCCGGTGTCAGAAGGGGAAGGCAGAGAGCTGATACTTGAGAACGCTCCTGATCCGGCGATGGTGGAACTCGAGCAGGTGGGGCTCGTACTGGACCGCATCCCGGTGAGCAGACGGGTAGTGGAGGAGGATGGCAGCGTGCTCACCCTCGACGAGCCGCCTCCCCAGGATCTCGAGTTCACCTCGATCGCCCGCTACAACGATCCCAGCTGGGTGGGCCTGGAGAACTTCGAGACGATCTTCGCCAACGCCTCGCGGGCTCTCTTCCCGGTGTTCGCCTGGAACGTGCTCTTCGCTGTCGCGACGGTACTCCTGAACACGGCCGCGGGAGTGCTCCTCGCGGTGGTCCTCAGCAATCCCGCGCTTCGCTTCAAGGCGTTCTACCGGACCCTGCTGATCCTGCCCTGGGCGCTTCCGAACATAATCACGATCCAGGTATGGAAGGGATTCCTCAACCAGAACTTCGGGGCCGTGAACAGGTTGCTGATGTTGCTCGACGTCACGCCCGAGCCGATCAACTGGCTTCTGGGCGGCGAATGGTCCGCGCGGGCGGCGGTGCTGCTCGTCAACCTCTGGCTCGGCTACCCCTTCATAATGGTCGCCACTCTGGGCGCGCTCTCTGCCATCCCGCGCGAGCTCTACGAGGCGGCCAGGATGGACGGCGCCAACGCCTGGAGATCGTTCACCGGCGTCACCGCCCCCCTCCTCCGCAGCGCCCTGGTGCCCATCACCCTCACCTCGTTCGCCTTCAACTTCAACAACTTCAACATCATCTACCTACTCACCGACGGCGGTCCACCCGTCGCCTGGGGTACAGCCACCGCCAGAGGCACCGACATCCTCATCTCCTGGGCCTACAACACCGCCTTCAAGAACCAGGGCGGTTACGCCTACGGCCTCGCCTCGGCCATCTCACTGCTGATCTTCTTCGTGACGATCGCCATCTCACTAGTGAACTTCAGGGTCACCGGAGCCTTGAAGGAGGAGCCCGCCAGATGATAGCGCGCGCTCTCACGGGGATCGCAGCTGTTGGCATCGTCACCCTCCTGGCCATCTCCTGGCTCCTGTCGAGCTCGCCCGAACCGGTGCGAGAGGGCCTATTTCTGGTCGTACCCTGGGGTTGGGCGAGGCTGCTGGCTGTGCTCCTGCTACTGGCCGCGTCGCTGGGGCTGGGCGCTTACCTGTACGGTCGCGCGACCAGGCCGGGGAAGGCATCGCAGTACGCCTTCTCGATGGCGACGCACGTGTTCCTCTGGACGGTCCTACTCCTCACCTTCTACCCGGTCGTCTATCTGCTCGCGGTCTCCTTCAACCGTCAGAACTCCCTGGCCGGAGCACTGCCCTCGCAAGGTCCACTGCTGGTTCGCTCGGGCGTGCTCCCCGATCCTGCCGAGTTCTCGCTGGTCCAGTACCAGAAGGTCCTGAGCCAGACGCACATACTGAGCTATCAGTGGCTCCTGCTGGCACTGGTCGTGGCGGCTCTAATGGGTTTCCTCGTGGTGAACCTGCGTCGACGCCGGGCCGGCGGTCTCGGTCTCGAGAAGTGGTCGAGCCGGCTAGGGTGGTCGGCATTCCTGCTGCTCGCCGCGCTGGTGGTCTCCATCTCGCCGGAGCAGTTCTACGGCGTCAATGCAGCCGGACAGCGGGTGCCGGCCTCCAGCGAGCGGACGATACTGCTCTACATCCGCAACACGTTGCTGGTCTCGGGCAGTACCGGGCTCTTCGCGGTGGCGATCTGCGCTACCGCCGGCTACGCCTTCGCCCGGCTACGTTTCGAAGGCCGCTACCGGACCCTACTGGTATTCGTTTTCGTGCAGATGTTCCCCGCCTTCATGGCCCTCGTCGCCATCTACTACATGATGAGTTACCTCGACCTGATAAACACCTTCACCGGGTTGATCCTCGCCTACTCCGGCGGTGCCATCGCCTTCGCCTCCTGGATCTTCAAGGGCTACCTCGAGTCGATCAGCCCCAGCCTCGAGGAGGCGGCTCTGGTCGACGGGGCGACCCGTTGGGGCGCGTTCGTGCGCATCATCTTGCCCATGAGCGTCCCGATGCTGCTCTTCATCTTCCTGCTCCAGTTCATCGGCACCTACAGCGAGTTCATCCTGGCCAACACGCTGCTCGTGGGTCAGGAGAACTGGACCGTAGGGATCGGCCTGCGGAACTTCACGGTGGGTCGCTTCGATACCCAGTGGGGGGCGTTGTCGGCCAGCGCCGTGCTCGGCTCCTTGCCCATCCTGGTGCTCTTCTACGCCTTCCAGGACGCGCTCACGGGACAGTACACGGCCGGTGGAGTAAAAGGTTGAGACGGGGAGCGTCTGGTACCCTTTGACGATGCGTATCCCTTCCCGTCCCACTCTCTGCCTCGACCGCCATGTCTGAGTACGGCGTCGACTTCGGCCGGCGCTTCGTCGTCGACGCGTCCCGACCCGGGTCGTGGACGCCGATAGGACGGTCCGACGTGGAAGCCTACCTGGCCGAACTGAACGAACTCCTCGAAGGCCCACGCAAGCCCGCGCTGAGCCTGGTCGTCGAGGAGGCGGACGGCTTCTCGGCGTGCGTACTGGGACACGAGGCCCACGTCGTGCTCCACCTCTTCCCCGCCCTCGGCGTGCTGAGCCTGCAGGTGTTCTCCCGGCGGGACGTGCTCCTCTCGGACCTCACCCGCAACCTCGGGCAGAGGTTCGGCGTCGGCCGCTTCGAGAGCCACCTCGGTCACGCCACGAAGTCGTTGCCCAAGGACGAGGAGAGGTTGGCGCGGGTGCTGCGGGGAGATCGCTCCTACGCCAGGGTCAGGCTGAGAGACAGCACTCTGACGATCTGAGAGCACCGCAACGGGAGAAACAGCGAAAGGAAGCCTATGCCCGACTTCATCCTCGCTATCGACCAGGGGACCACCAGCTCGCGCGCGATACTCTTCGACCATCAGGGACGGATCCACGCAACCGCTCAACGTGAGTTCGAGCAGCACTACCCCAGGCCGGGCTGGGTCGAGCACGACCCCGAGGAGATCTGGGAGAGCCAGCACGGGGTGATGCTGGAGGTGCTGAAGAGCGCCGGCGTGGGCAGCAGTGACGTCGCAGCTGTCGGCATCACCAACCAGCGCGAGACGACGATCGTGTGGGACAGGGACACGGGCGAGCCGGTCTACCCGGCGATAGTCTGGCAGGACCGGCGTACGGCCCAGGCTATCGACGCCCTCGAGGAGCGAGGACTCGGCGGGCTGTTCACCGGGCGAACCGGCCTGGTGCTCGACGCCTACTTCTCCGGCTCCAAACTCGCCTGGATCCTCGATAACGTGGCGGGCGCCAGACAGAAGGCCGAGTCGGGCGATTTGCTCTTCGGCACCGTGGACAGCTGGCTCATCTACCGGCTCACGAACGGCGAGTGCCACGTCACCGATGTTTCGAACGCCAGCAGGACTCTCCTGTTCGACATCGATCGGCTCGACTGGGACGACGAGCTGCTCGAGGTGTTCGGCGTCCCGCGCGCGATGCTGCCGAGGGTCAGCGCCTCCTCGGAGGTCTACGCCGAAACCCGGCTGGACGGCGGGCCTGTACCGATCGCAGGGATCGCAGGCGATCAGCAGGCGGCGACCTTCGGCCAGGCCTGCTTCTCGCCAGGGCAGGGCAAGAGCACCTACGGGACGGGCGCGTTCATCGTCCTCAACACGGGTGACGAGCGGATCGAGTCGAGCAATCGGCTCCTGAGCACGGTGGGGTGGCAGCGGAACGGCGCCGTCACCTACGCGCTGGAAGGATCGATATTCATAGCCGGAGCGGTGGTGCAGTGGCTGCGCGACGGGCTCGGCATCATCGAGCGGTCTTCCGACGTAGAGGCGTTGGCCCGCAGCGTCGAGGACAGCGCCGGGGTCTACCTGGTGCCGGCCTTCGCCGGCCTGGGCGCGCCCCACTGGGACCAGTACGCGCGCGGCACGATCGTGGGCATGACCCGGGGAACCGGTCGGGCCCACATCGCTCGAGCTGCGCTCGACAGCGTCGCCTTCCAGGTCGCCGACGTCATCCAGGCCATGGAGAAGGATCGCGGGAGCGGCCTCAGTGAACTTCGCGTTGATGGGGGCGCCTCGAACAACGACCTGCTCATGCAGTTCCAGGCCGACCTGCTAGGCGTACCGGTCGTGCGTCCCGAGATCACCGAGACGACAGCCCTGGGCGCCGCCTACCTCGCCGGCCTCGCGGTGGGCTTCTGGCAGGACGAGGCCGAGATCGCCCGTCAGTGGCGGGAGGACGCCCGTTTCGAACCGCGGATGGAGCAGTCGACCCGGGATGCGTTGCGGGAGGATTGGACGCGAGCGTTGGAGCGGGCGAAGGAGTGGGTCCAGGACTAGGCGTCCCCGATCCGGCAGTGCTTGCGGTCGGAGCGGCTCTTGCGGGGCCTACGACGTTAAAACGATCCGGCGCCTTCACGCCCTCGTCGTATACTGTGACGGCCTGCCGGGATGGCGGAATGGTAGACGCTGCGGACTTAAAATCCGCTGCCCGCGAGGGCGTGCGGGTTCGAGCCCCGCTCCCGGCACCACCGCGAGAACGGGACTGGTAAGCACTGGATTACCGGTCCGAATAGGAGTTACAACCAGGTCGGAACCGGCGCAACTGTCATAGGTTCTGTACTCGGCTCCCGGTGAGCCATCCCCTGCCGAAGGAGGCGCCTGCCGGCCCATACCCCAGGCGACCCGAGGCGCCTCCTGCCCCCACTTCTGGTCCCGCTTTCCGACGCCATGGGGCGCCGGCTGGTACCCGCTCCGGACGATCAGAGGACCGAACGGTACTCCTATTCTCCTTGCCCTTTTTCCCTACCCGGTTTCCGTCCCCGGAAGCCACAGCTCGATAGCGCCCGGCACCAGCTCGATCTTCGCCGAGAACCGCTTGGTGTCCGACCCGAGCCCGCCTTCGCAGTACGGCTGAGCATCTACGTGGAAGGCCGAACCACGCCAGTTGATCTTCAGCTCGCGACCACGGAGCACCTCGACACTCGGAAGCTTACGAAGCCCCTTCGTCACCAGTCCGCGCAGATACGCCAACCAGGCGTCGCGGTTCTCGTGTCGCACGAGCACGAGGTCAAGGAGGCCATCGCCGGGGTCGGCCTCGGGGGCCAGCGCAAGCCTTGGCCCAACGGCCTGCATGTTGAGGATCTCGACCATGAGGAAGTCGCCATCGAGCCGTTCTCCATCGAGCTCGATACGGCAGCGGACGGGCGCATCCCCCAGATTGTTCGCCGCCGCAGCCACGGCCCGCATGAGGCTCTTGCCCGCTTCGGGGTTATAGGCGGCCAGGACGTTGGCGAAGAGGCCCAAGCCGGCCCCCTCCAGCATGAACTCGTCTCCCCACGGTCCACGAGCTCTGGCGACGTCGAGGCGTTGCCTGCGGGGACTCCTCAGACCGGCGATCAGTTGCGCCACGTTGCCGTCGATGCCCAGACTTCGGGCGGTGTTGTTAGCCGTGCCTAAAGGGATGATGGCTAGTGGTCTCGGCTTGTTCACGAGCCGTTTCGCAACCTCCCGGATAGTGCCGTCGCCACCCGCGACCACGACCAGGCCCGCATCATCCTTGAATATCTGATCGAGATCGGCAGCCGACTCGGTGGGCCGGTAGCGGGCTTCGAAGCCGGCGTCATCCAGGAGCGAAACCAGTTCCTCGGCGTCGGGCCCGGCGCCGCTGCCGGCATGAGCGTTGTAGATGAGGGTGGCCTCGGGCCTCCCAGCCGTAGCAACGTCCGTGCGCTCTCCACCCGCCATCTGCCTGCACAGTGGTTCCAGTCCGTTCCCCGTGGCCGTACGGCCACTGTTTCCCCCCGCTGCCACCAGCCCAATCTACTGGTCGGGTGCCCTCCGCACCGTGTTGGCGACCCCGCTCCCCGGGACCGGCTCCCTACTCCAGAGCGCCCTGCCCGGTCAGTTCGCGGCCCACGATCAGCGTGTGGATATCGAAGGTGCCCTCGTAGGTGTCGACCGTCTCCAGATTCAGCATGTGACGTATCGAGTGGTACTCCAGAGTGATCCCGCTCCCGCCGAGGATCTCACGCGCTGCTCGGGCGCCCTGCAGCGCGCACCTCACGTTGTTGCGCTTAGCGAGGCTCACCTGGCTGAAGCTCATCTGGCTGGCGTCCTTGAGCCTGCCCAGTCGCCAGGCGAGCAACATACCGGTGGTATGGCCGGTGGCCATCTCGACCAGCTTGTGCTGCACTAGCTGCCGGCTCGAGATCGGCCTTCCGAACGTTCGGCGCGATCCGGCGAAGTCGAGAGCCTCCTCGTAGACGGCTTCGAGGGCCCCCATCGCTCCCCAGGCGATGCCGTAGCGGGCCTGCGTGAGGCATCCGAGCGGGGCGCGGAGGCCGCTACCCCCAGGCAGCCGCAGACGCTCCGGAATCCGTACGCCGTCGAGCACCAGTTCGCTCGTCACCGAGGCCCGCAGGCTCATCTTGTGCTTAACGAGGTTGGCGCGGAAGCCGGGCGTGTCGCGGGGAACGATGAAGCCCTGCACCGTTCCCTCATCGTCCTTGGCCCAGACGACCGCTATGTCGGAGATGTTGCCGTTCGTGATCCACATCTTGGAACCATCGAGGATCCACTCGTCGCCGTCGCGTCGGGCCCGTGTCTTCATCGCACCGGGGTCGCTCCCACCGTCGGCCTCGGTGAGGCCGAAGCAGCCCACCATCCGCCCCGCGGCCAGCTCGGGCAGGTACTCGCGCTTCTGCTCCTCGGAGCCGTAGGCGAAAATCGGATACATCACGAGCGAACCCTGGACGCTGGCGAAACTGCGCAGGCCCGAGTCGGCGCGCTCCAGCTCGTACATGATGAGTCCGTAGCCGACGTTGCTCAGCCCAGCTCCACCGTACTCCTCGGGGAGGTTCGGGCCCAGGAAGCCGAGTTCTCCGAACGAATTCGCGAGCTCGCGCGGGAAGGCACCCTCTTCCCACCAGGTGGCGATCTCGGGCATGACCTCGCTCTCGAGGTAGCGTCGCGCCACGCTTCTGACCTGGCGCTCGTCGGCATCGAGCAACCCGTTCACGTCGTATAGGTCAAGCATTCTGGTCCTCTCCTAGCCGGCCCGGTTCCGGCTCGTCCGGGTCGGAGTCGTCTCAACCGCTCAAGCATGACACGCCCGCTCGGGGCAGAGAAACCTGCCGGGCGCTGCTACTCGCCGGTCGCCCCGGTGAGCCGGAGCCCGACTATGGCGACCAGCAAGAGGAGCAGGAACACCATCCGGGGCACGGTAGCCGGCTCCTGGAACAGCACGATGCCCAGCACGGCTGCTCCCAGAGCACCGATGCCCACCCACACTGCGTAGGCGGTTCCGATCGGCAGCTCCCTGACCGCTACCGCGAGGAGCCACATGCTTAGAGCCATCGTACCGATGGTGAGGACGCTGGCGAGGGGCCGGGTGAACCCCTCGGTGTACTTGAGGCCGATCGCCCAGGCCGTCTCTAGAAGCCCCGCGAAGATCAGGATGAACCACGACACTACTTCACCTCCGGCTCGCGTCGTCTTGTCGTGACCGGGTACGGCGCGTCTCGTCCGGGGTTCAGCGGGTGCGAACCGGGAACAGAGTAACCAGAGCAGCTGCTGCGGTCAGTTCGCAGCTGTGATGGTCCGGCGAAGCTCTCACCGCGGGCCGGATAGAGCGGGAACAGGAGCTCCCGGCCGCGCGGACCGGGAGATCGATCGAACCTTGGTAGCGATGGACGGGCTCGAACCGTCGACCTCACGATTATGAGTCGTGCGCTCTCACCAACTGAGCTACATCGCCAGGAGAGTGCGGAGGTGTCCCCTCGCAAGCCTCAACAATATACCGGTTGGCCCAGCCTGCTACAAGCACGGCTACTACTCGGACCGCTTGCTGCTCCCCTGCGGTGGAGGGGTGTTCACCGCCAACCAGTAGAACCCGAGGTTGTTGATCGCCTCCTGGAACGCCTCCGACTCGACCGGCTTGCGTATGTACGAATTGGCGCCGCTCTCGTACGCTGCCCGCATGTCGACCTCCTGGCCCGAGGTGGTCAGCATTATCACGGGGATCGAGCTGGTCCTCTCGTCGGACTTCATCCGGCGGAGGACTTCGATGCCGTTCATCCGTGGAAGGTTCACGTCCAGGAGTACCAGCTGAGGCATGTCGTCGGGCGAACGGGAGGCGTGGCGGCCCTCGCAACGCATGAACTCGATCGCTTCGACCCCGTCTCTGACAGCTTCGACCCTGTTCAGGAGGTTGAGGCTCCTGAGGGCACGAACGGTGAGAAGCACGTCGTCTTCGTTGTCTTCGACCAGCAGGATGAGGGGCGCCTTTTCTCTGATCACCATTCGCCTCAGCTCCGGATCCGGTCGGTGCGATGAAGTCGGGATGAAAGTCCAACCGGTAGGACGTGAGCTAGATAGTATCACAGTCATTGTCCCCCGGTTAGCCGCGTACCTAGGCAGCAGGTACGCGCTTCGCAGGAGCGAGAAAAGGGAGAGGGCCGGAGCGAACCCCGGCCCTCTCGACTTGCCGACCCGCTTTCGTCCGGGTCGAACGCGACTTTCGTCAGTTGGCGTCGTCACCCATGCCGGCGTCGTCGCCTGCTGCGTCATCACCCGCTGCATCGTCGCCTGCTGCGTCGTCATCCGCGGCGTCGTCGCCAACGCCGACATCATCGGCCCCGGCGTCTTCACCCATGCCGGCGTCGTCGCCGTCAGGAGTCTGAGGCGTCACCGGCTCGGCGGGATCTTCGCCGGGAGTAACCGGCTCCTCAGCGGGCGCGGCCGGCTCTTCGCCGGGCGCGGCGGAGTCCTGGCCAGGAACGGCGGGCTCGGCTGGTTCCTCTTCAGCGCCAGGCTGGGCGGCGCCGCCGCCTTCGACGCCCTGGAGGCCCGAAGGCACCAGGACGGTGTCGATGCCGTAGATCACGCCACTCGCGGTCTGGATCGCCTCTTGGGTGACCGTGGCTTCGCCGATGCTGAGGCCAACCGCGCCACCAGCACCGGGCTGGCCCATCGGGGCCTGTTCGGCCTGAGCAGGATCGACATCACCGGGCTGTTCTTCGGCCTGTTCCGGAGCGGCGGCTTCGTCCTGCTCGCCTTCTTCCGCGGCGCCACCGCCAGCAACCTCACCCTCCGGCTGCTGAGCACCGGCTACCGGCTGACCGGTCGACGGCGTGACCGCGAGCTCGTTGCCGAGTAGCGTCACGACACCGGACAGGGTGGTCAGCTGATCGGCCGAAACCATACCGGAAACGATGTGGTTACGCACCAGAGTGGTAAGAGCCTCCTGATCCAGGCTGGCCAGGTCGATCTGGGCCTGCTCGAAGGCCTGGTTGGTGGGCGCCAGGACGGTGAAAGGTCCCTCCTGTTCAAGCGTCATGTCGAGGCCCGCCTGCTCGAGAGCATCGGCGAACGTGCTGAAGTCGGGGTTCGACCGCAGCGCCTCGAGGATCGACTGATCGGCCGCCATATCGGCCTGACCGCCACCGGCTACGCCTTCTTCACCGGCGGGCTGGTCCATCGGCTGGTCTGCCGGTTGATCCGCCGGCTGGTCCACGGGCTCGTCGGCCGGCTGATCCATCGGCTGATCGGCTGGCTGATCAGCGGGCTGGTCCATCGGCTGGTCGGCAGCGCCGTCATCCCCGCCGGCAGGCGTCTCCTGAGCCGGTTGATCCTGAACCGCGCCTCCGGCGTCCTGGTCAGCCTGACCGAACGCCAATCCGAGCGCCAGGAACAGACTCAAGAACAGTGTGAAAAGACTTCCCTTCATGTTTCCCCCCTTAGGATCTATGAGCGTGCCGGAACGACGTCGGAGCGTAGAACGCCCTGTTCGCCCGTACACACGTGGAAAGTATCCAACCCGCCGAAGCCGCTGAATATACGCTAAGACATAGTCATAAGGGGATCGAAAGCACGTTTCGGCCTACCGGCGGCACACCGCCTCTGCCGCCGCGAGGCCCCTCGAAGTGGGTTCTTCGACGTCACCGGCGCTAGCCCTCCTGCTACAGTCCTTGCCATGCTCGAGCCGTCCCTCGAACTCTACGGCGAGACCTTCGAGAAGGTCGATGCTCTGCTCAAGGAGCTGCTGGCCAAGAGCCACGCCCGCTATGCCATGATCATCGACCTGAAGGGGTTCGTGCTGATGCATTCGCGAGCCGTTTGGGCTCCCAAGCCTCCTTCCCTCGACTCTTTCGCTACCCTTATCGCCTCCAACTACTCGGCCAACACAGCCATCGCCAAGTTGTTCGGGGAGACGGGCTTCCAGGAGATGGTCCAGCAGGGGGCCGAGGTAGGGACCTACCTCGAGGAGTTGGGCGAAGAGGCGTTGCTGGTCACCGTCTTCGACAGCAGCGCAGCGCTGGGCCGGGTGAAGCTGTTCACCAAGAACGCCGCACAGGCGATCAAGGTGTTGCTCGAGACCAGTCAGGGCGAAGCTCCCGATGTCACCTTCGACCAGGAGTGGAGCGAGAGCACCGGTGCTCTCCTCGATACCCTCTTCGGGAACGAGAAATCATGAGCACCATCAACTTCTCTGCCCGCGAGATCAACTTCAAGATCGTCTACTACGGCCCCGGACTCTCGGGGAAGACGACCAACCTCAAGCAGATCTATTCCAACGTCCCTGGCGAATCGAAGGGTGAGATGGTGAGCCTGGCGACCGAGGATGAGCGGACTCTGTTCTTCGACTTCCTGCCTCTCGACCTTGGAAGCGTGAACGGCTTCAAGACGCGCTTCCACCTCTATACCGTCCCCGGTCAGGTCTTCTACAACTCGAGCCGCAAGCTCATCCTCCGGGGTGTGGACGGTGTGGTGTTCATCGCCGATTCGGCCCCGAACCGGTTGCGGGCCAACGCCGAGAGCCTCAGGAGCCTGCGAGAGAACCTCCAGGAGTACAACCTCTCCCTGGACGACGTCCCGCTCACCATCCAGATCAACAAGCGCGACATGCCGGACGCTCTGCCGGTCGAGATGATCCGTCAGGTGCTCGATCCACAGCAGAAGTACCCGGTGTTCGAAGCCGTCGCACAGGAGTTCCAGGGAGTGTTCGAACCCCTCCGTGCGGTGAGCAAGCTCGTGCTGGAGAAACTCGCGCAGAAGGCCTGAGGCTTCCTCGGTCGAGTCCGGGCCGGCGTTCTCGCGCCGGCCTTTCCGGTTGTTCACCATCGCTCTAACCGCCAAGTTCGGGACCCGCGAGGGCGTGATATCGTCGGCCGGATGAAACGCACCCCCCTCCATGACGCGCACGTGGAACTGGGCGCTCGGCTGGTCGAGTTCTCGGGATGGGAGATGCCGCTGCAGTACCCCACCGGGATCAACGAAGAGCACCTCGCGGTGAGACACGGGGTCGGCCTGTTCGACGTGAGCCACATGGGCGAGGTCGTTGTCTCCGGCCCCGGCGCGGTCGAGTTCCTCCGTTACGTCGCCCTCAACGATGCAGCCAAGCTGAGGGTAGGCAGGGCTCATTACTCGATGCTGGCCAACGACCGCGGCGGGTTGATCGACGACGTTTACCTCTATCGGATCGGCGACGAGGAGTACCTCCTGGTCTGCAACGCCGGCAGCCGCGAAGATGTGGTGTCGCACCTGCGGCGACTGGCGACCGGCTACGACTGCACGGTGATAGATCGATCAGACGAGTGGGCGCTCCTTGCGCTCCAGGGCCCAGGCTCGGCGGTTCTCCTCGAGCGCCTGGCGAAGACCGACCTCACCGAACTGCGCAAGAACGGCCTTCGCGAGCTGGAGCTGTTCGGCGCGACGGTGCGCATCGCTCGCACCGGCTACACGGGTGAAGACGGCTTCGAGATCTTCGTGCCGGCCGCTTCGGCAGAAGAGGTCTGGCGTGGCCTGGTGCGAGCGGGCGCGACGCCCTGCGGACTGGGCGCACGCGACACTTTGCGACTCGAGGCCGGCTACGCGCTCTTCGGCTCCGACCTCAGCGCGACGACGAACCCTCTCTGCACTCCCTTCAAGTGGGTCGTCAAGGACAAGGAGTTCTTCGGTCGCGAGAAGATCTGGGGGGCGTCCTGTCCGCGGGTTCTGGTGGGCCTGAAGCTTAATCAGCGCGGGGTGGCGCGTCATGGCTATCGCCTCTTCCAGGGCCAGCAGCAGATCGGCGAGATCAGTTCGGGGACCATCTCTCCCGTGACCCGCGAGGGCATCGCGATGGGATGGATCGACCGACGCTTCGCGACCCCGGGACAGGCGGTAAGCGTCGAGATCAGGGGGCAGAAGGTCCCGGCTACGATAGTGGAGATGCCCTTCATCGAAGGCTGAAGTGACGGGCCGCGGCGAGTCGCGGCAGTAGGCGCCGGCAGCGAGGAGTGAACATGAACATCCCGGACGACCGCAGGTACAACAAGACGCACGAGTGGGCCCAGGAGGCCGATGGCATGGTCACGGTCGGGATTTCCGACTTCGCGCAGGACCAGTTGGGAGACGTCGTCTTCGTCGAACTGCCCAACGTGGGCCAGGCCGTCAAGGCCGGCGAGGCGGTGGCGGTGGTCGAGTCGGTGAAGACGGCCAGCGACATCTACGCCCCGGTGGACGGGGAAGTCGCCGAGGTCAACGAGCTCCTCGAGAGCAAGCCGGAGCTGATCAACGAGTCGCCCTATGCCGAGGGGTGGATGTTCAGGATCTCGGCGGCGAGTGCCGATATGTCGGGTCTGCTGGACGCCGACTCCTACCGGGCCGTCGCAGAGGAGGATTCTTGAAGTACACGCCTCAGACGGTGGAGGACGTCGCAAGCGCGTTGAGGGCTATCGGCGCTTCCTCCGTGAACGAACTCTTCTCGCAGATCCCCGAGGAACTGCTCGACCCTGAGATCGAACTTGCCGAGGGGCTCGACGAAGTAGCGCTCCTGGACAGGGTCCGGGAGCTGGCCTCCCGGAACGCCTCGCCCTCCACCCTGCTTGGAGGGGGTCTCAAGAAGCACTTCATCCCCTCCGTCGCCAAGCACTTGGCGTTCCAGAGCGAGTTCGTCACTGCCTACACCCCCTATCAGCCGGAGGTCTCGCAAGGGATCCTGCAGGCGACCTTCGAGTACCAGACGATGATGAGCGAACTGACCGGGCTGCCGGTGAGCAACGCCAGCATGTACGACGGCGCCAGCGCGGTAGCCGAGGCCGCTCTGCTGGCCGTACGCCAAACCGGACGTGAACGGGTGATCGTGACACGCGGCGTCCACCCCGAGACGCGGGAGGTGCTCTCCACCTACCTGGGCGCACTCGACATAGAGCTGAGCACCCTGGACCTGGACGAAAGGTTGACCAGTCGGGTCGAGGCTGTTGCTGATGACGTGGCCGCGGTCATCGCCCAACAACCGAACTTCCTGGGCTACCTGGAGCAGATGGACGGGCTGGCGTCGCGCGCTCACGCTTCGGGCGCCCTGTTCATCGCCGTAGCCGACCCGTTCAGTCTGGCACTGCTGAAGCCCCCTGGCGAATACGGTGCGGACGTAGCGGTGGGCGACGGTCAGACGATCGGCAATCCGCTCAACTTCGGCGGTCCCCACTTCGGCTACATGGTCGTCAGCGACTCCCTAATTCGACAGCTGCCGGGCAGGATCGTCGGTCAGACGACCGATGCCGATGGTCGCAGGGCCTTCGTGCTCACACTGCAGGCCCGCGAGCAACACATACGCCGGGCCCGCGCCAAGAGCAACATCTGCTCCAACCATCAACTGACGGCCCTGCTCGCCACCATCAACCTGGCCGCGCTGGGACCCCAGGGGCTGAAGCAGGCGGCGACGGCTGCGGTAGCTGCCGCTCACACCCTGGCGGATGAGCTGGAAGCGGCCGGATACCGCGTTCGACGCGACGCCCGCTTCTTCGACGAGTTCGTCGTGGAGCTGCCCGCGCCCGCCAGATCGACCGTGGAGCGCCTGGCTGCCTCCGGTGTCCAGGCCGGTTTGACCGTGCCGGCGGAATACCGCTTGGGCGAGGCGCTGCTCGTCGGTGCGACCGAGTTGACGACGGATGGGGAGCGACGCGAGTTCGTGAGCGCGCTCGGGCGGGTGGCGCCGGTCGGTGTCGCCAGGTGAGCCCGGCGGAGCACGACTTCCCGTTGATATTCGAGCGCTCGCGAACAGGGCGGCGCGCCTCATCACCACCCCCTGCTCCCGAGGTGGACCTGGCCGGCCTGTTGGGTGAGGAGCAGCTCCGGAGCGAGGCTCCCCGTCTGCCAGAGGTGAGCGAGCTAGACCTGGTGAGGCACTACACCCAGCTCGCCCACCGGCAGTTCAGCATCGACAGTCACGTCTATCCGCTGGGCTCCTGCACGATGAAGTACAACCCCAAGGTGCACGAGGAGGCGGCCGCGGAGTTCCTCGACCTCCACCCGTATCAGTCCGTCGATTCGGCCCAGGGCGCGCTCGAGCTCCTCTTCGAACTCCAGCACGACCTCGCGCAACTGACCGGGATGGACGCCATGAGCCTGCAGCCGGCAGCGGGGGCGCACGGAGAACTCACCGGCATCCTGATCATCCGCGCCTATCACCAGCAGAGGGGCGAGGACGAACAGCGGCGGGTCGTCCTGGTGCCCGACAGCGCCCACGGGACCAACCCGGCGACCGCCGCCATGGCCGGTTACAGGGTCGTGGAGGTTCCTACCGGGAAGAACGGACAGGTCGACCTCGACGCCTTCCGCTCGGCCCTCTCGCCCGAGGTGGCGGCGGTAATGCTCACCAATCCGAACACGCTGGGGATCTTCGAGGAGAACATCCTCGAGATCAGCGCTCTGGCCCACCGGGCGGGAGCGCAGCTCTACTACGACGGCGCCAATTTGAACGCCATCGTCGGCCGTGCGAGGCCGGGCGACATGGGCTTCGACGTCGTCCACCTGAACCTGCACAAGACGTTCACGACCCCGCATGGAGGCGGCGGTCCCGGCACCGGCCCGGTGGGCGTGAAGGATCATCTCCGTCGGTTCCTGCCGGTGCCCGTGGTGAAGCGCTCAGGCGACAGGTTCGATTTCGACTACGATCTGCCATCGAGCATCGGCCGGGTCCGCTCGTTCTACGGCAACTTCGGCAATCTGGTGCGCGCCTACGTCTACATCCGTGGCCTCGGCCTGGAAGGACTGCGGGACGTTTCGGCCATGGCCGTGCTCAATGCCAACTACCTGCAGGCGCGCATGAAGGAGGCCGGCTACAGGCTTCCCTTCGATGGCCGCTGCATGCACGAGTTCGTAGCCCAGCCGCCGGCCGGCACCCGTACCGTCGACCTCGCAAAGGCCCTTCTCGACGAAGGCGTGCATCCGATGACCGTCTACTTCCCGCTGGTCGTGAAGGAGGCGATGATGGTCGAACCCACCGAAACCGAGTCGATCGAGACGTTGGACCGCTATGCCGACCTGCTGGCGCAGGTGCTGGAGCATGCCAGGCAGGATCCGGAGTGGGCCGCCCAGGCACCCTACGAGACCCCGGTCAGGCGACTAGACGAGGTCACGGCTGCGAGGAAGCCGATCCTCCGCTACGACTATTGACGTGACGTAGTCTTCCAACCGGAAGGGCGGCCCGTTCGAGGCCGCCCTTCTCATCGTTCAGCGCTACTTCGTCAGCCGCCGCAGCCGACGCTCCCCTCGGCGTCAGGAGCCGCTCGGCCATCGGTACGGAACGAACTACCGCAGCCGCACGCCGAAGTGGCGTTGGGATTGTTGACGCTGAAGCCGCCACCCATCATGTTCTCGACGTAATCGACCTCACTGCCTCTCAGCAAGGGCCAACTCATCTGGTCCACCACGAGTCTCACGCCGCGGTCGACGAAGACCCGGTCGCCTTCCAGTTCGCGGTCGTCTATCGCCATGCCGTAGCTGTAACCGCTGCAACCGCCCGACTTGACGAATACCCGGATCGCCGCGGTTTCGGAGCCGTTCTTCGCCAGGAGCTCGCTCGCCTTGCCGGCGGCCGCTTCCGTGAGAGTCATTTCCTCTCTGATCGCTTCCGCACTACTCACGCAGTAACCTCCTCGCTGAGCGCATCAGTACTACAGAGTCTATACCATCGACCACCCCGGACCGGTCGTGCAGGTCTTCATCCATGGGTTTCTGCCCCGCAAGGAGCGCCGACCAGTACCGACTCGTGTTGGCAGTCGTTCCCCGGCCTGATATACTTCCCGGTGCGTTTTTGGGCGTATAGCTCAGTCGGTAGAGCGGCGGTCTCCAAAACCGTAGGTCGAGGGTTCAAGTCCTTCTGCGCCCGCCACCACATACGCAAGAGCGAAGCGAGGCCCGCAGCGATGCGGGCCTCCTGCAAGTGGGGTGCTGGCTGACCTTGAAGCAGAGAAGCAAGGAATGGCACTCGCAGGGCCGGGCCGCTCACGCTAGGATGCCTCACGAACCTCGGTTGATTTCGGGCGGTGGTGCGGGGTGAACGAGGCAGGCAACCAGGTCGTAGCTACGCTGCTGCGGGAACGACGTTCGATGCTGCAGGGTCTCCTCTGGACCGTGCTCGCCGTGCTCCTCCTCAGCGTGCTTTTCAACGTCATCCTCTTCCATGAGCCGTACTCCGCGAGCGAGGACATCCCCAGGCTGTCGTTCGCGCTGCTCATCTGCATCGCGCTCTGGCTCAACCACAGGCGGAAGTTCAGGCAGGCGGTTGGGACCGTGCTGGCCGCTACCCTCGGCGCAGCCACCTATCCGTTGCTCATGGCGGGCCTGGTTGGAAACGAACTTTGGCTGTTCCTCTACTACGTCCCGGTGGTGCTCGCGGGGTTGCTGCTGGGAAGGCGCACGCTCTTCCTGGTAGGCCTCTTCACCTTCTTCATCCTCTTCCTCACGCCCTACCTGGAGGCGAACGGTCAGCTCTTCGGGGATGCGCCACCTTCGGAGCCCGGTTGGCTTCTCGCCGGGCAGTTCGCGCTGGTCCTCGCCGTCGTGCTCTTCTTCCTCGACCGCATCGGCACGTCTCTGAACCGGGCCCTACGTGAACTGGCGCGCCGGGAGGTGGCGCTGAAGCGCGAGATGAACGAGCGCAGGCTTGTACAGGACCGCCTCGCGATGGCCCTGACGGCAGCGAGGATGGCTACCTACGAGACCGATACCGGAGCGAGGACGGTGACAGGCAGCGAAGAACTGGAACGGCTCTTCGGCCTGCCCGGCACCAACCGGCCACGCCAGCTCGATGATTTCCTGGAGCTGATCCACCCGCAGGACCGTGCACTGGTCATGCCGTTCGTGCCGAGCAGCGACGGAGGGCAGCACGAAGGGGAAGTCGAGTTCAGGGTGGTGCGGCCGGACGGACGTGTCGCGTGGCTCTCGGCAGTCAGCAAGGTCGTCTCTGCCGGCGCAGACTCCCGTGAGCGGTTGGTCGGGATAGTGATGGACACGACCGAAACGAAAGAAGCGCAACTCGCGCTCGAGGAACTGAATCAGACGCTCGAGGAGCGTGTCGCGGAACGTACGACCCGCCTTCAGGCGGCCAACGAGGAACTGGAGGCGTTCGCGTACACGGTGTCGCACGATCTGAGGGCGCCGCTTCGCGGAATGGACGGCTTCAGCCAGCTGCTCATGGAGGAGCACTCCTCCTCGCTCGATGACGAGGCCAAAGGGTACGTCCGGCGGATCAAGGCAGCAGCGAACCGCATGGGCGAGCTCATCGACGATCTGCTCGAGCTCTCGAGCATCTCCGGTGGGGAGGTCACGAGGAGCGAAGTCGACCTCGGAGAGATGGCGTACGAGATCGCGGCGGAACTGAACGAGATGACCGGTCGCAAGACGGAGCTGGTAGTGGAAGGTCAGCTGAAGGCACGCGGCGACCCCAGGCTGCTGCGGATAACGTTGGAGAACCTGTTGAGCAACGCCTGGAAGTTCATGGGCGACCAGGAGACTCCGCAAGTGGTGCTGGGCAGCCGCCGCCAGGGACGCACCAGGGTCTACTACGTGAAGGACAATGGCGTCGGGTTCGACATGGCCCACGCATCGAAGCTGTTCACCCCCTTCCAACGCTTGCAGGAACCGGGGCGCTTCGAAGGCACGGGGATCGGCCTGGCGACCGTGCAGAGGATCATCCATCGGCACGGCGGGGAGATATGGGGTGACGGCCGACCCGGCGAAGGCGCCACCTTCTCCTTCACGCTCGAGCCCTCTTCGAGTTACGCGCCACGCTCCTGACCGACTGAGCGGAGCCACTTCCGGCGCGCGCGGAGCGCGCCGTTCTCCAAAAGAGGTTCGCCCACACTCTCCCGCGGGTCAGGGGCCTAGGCTGGCCACTGCAACCGGACTCGACCCGATCTCTGGGGGTGGTCGCTTGACCGTTCGGACCGTTCCGACACTGTCGACGGCCCTGCTTCTCGCGGGGCTGCTGGTCGCTTGCGCCGGGATCGGCGACCTAGGAGACCTCATCCCGAGCGACGCCGGCCGCGAGGTCACGGTGCGGGCCGAGGGACCGGGGCGGGTCACGCTGGCCCGGTTCCAGGTCGACTGCAGCGACGAATGCGTATTCGACGCTCCGCTAGGCACGGTTCTGCACCCACAGCCGGTGCCGGACCCCGGCGCCCGATTCTGGTATTGGGGCGGCTCATGCAGTGGAGCGGGCGAATGCGCTGTGCTCGTCGACTCCGATGTCGACTTCGTCGCCGTGTTCCAGCGGGTCGCTGCTGGTGGGACGACGGACCAAACCGATGACGACAGCGGAACGACGGACCCGACCGATGACACCGGCGGGACGACAGACCCGACCGACGATGGCGGAACGACAGGCCCGGCCGGTGACGGTGTAGTCGGCGGTCAGGACGACGGCGAAGGAACCGAGGACCCCACCGACGACGGCATAGGCGACGGCACCGACGGCGACATCGACGACGGCACCGGCAGGGACGACGGGCCCGCGCCGGGCGATGACGACCAGACAGCCGACCAGGGACCCGGCATCGACGGCCGCTACACCATCTCGCTCGAGCTCACAGGCGCCGGGGGCGGGGTAGTCGAAGTCCCGTCCCTGGAGTTCGTCTGCACCGGCGGTTGCACCATGAACCTGGATCCAGGCGAGACGGTCGAGATGATCCCGGTCCCCGATCAAGATTCCTTCTTCTCCCACTGGACGGGCGCCTGTGAGGGAGCCGGTGGAACCTGCACGGTAACTATGGAGGAGGACCTAGTCCTCCGGGCACAGTTCCGGCTGGACGAGAAACCGCTGCTGGTGACCATCGAGCCCGTACCCGACGGCGGCACTGTCACAGGCGAAGCGATCGACTGCGGCGACGACAGCGACCTCTGTACGAGCGACCACGCCAGCGGCGAGACGCTCGTGCTCGAAGCCCTGCCCGCGGCCGATTTCCGGTTCGCTGGCTGGACCGGAGCGTGTGCCGCGAGCAGCGGGACGACCTGCGAGTTCGCTATAAACAGCGACGCCACCGTCTCGGCGGAGTTCGAAGGGCGGGTGCCGATGCGCGAGCTGACGGTCGTGGTCGAGGGGAACGCCGATGGCGAGGTGCTCTTCCCGGACGGCGAGAGCTGTGACCAGTACGGAGCGTGCGACCAACACTTCCCGGCAGGTTCGAAGGTGACTCTGACGGCGCAACCCACAGGCGGGGGCTACATAGACGGTTGGGAGGGCGTCGATTGCGAACCGCATGCGCCGACGTGCGCGATCACGATGGATGGGGACAGGACGGTCACCGTTTCGTTCCACACCCGCGACCTCGAGTTCATCCTGCGGATCGAGGAGCCGGTCGGAGGAACGATCGAGAGCGACCGGCTGAGTTGCGGCGACGGGGGCGACGACTGTCGGCGTGACTTCGCCTTCGACGACCATGTTCAGCTCCGCGCGATCCCTTCCGCTGGTTACGAGTTCGTCTCCTGGGGCGGCGACTGCAGCGGCAGCCAAACACCTGTCTGCGACCTCGTGTTCCGCGACAGCAAGGATGTGAGCGCGACCTTCCGGGCGATGTAGCCGTCCGGCCCGAGTTGAGCCTCTTCGCTTGCAGCGGCCTGGATCACCCGGATCCGTGGTCCTCGGCTCCCGCCAGGTCGAGACATTCCCCCGACCGGCCGGACTCTGGGCCCAGATACCTCCGTGGTATCCTCACGGCGTGATACCAAGCCTTTGCCGTGCCTCCGCGGCTCTGCTGGCCGGCGCGGTGTTCCTGCTCTCGGGGGTGGCCTTCTCGCAGGGCAGCTCCGAGTCTGTCTGGCTACTCCCCATCGACACGGAGATCACGCCCGCTACCGCGCAGTACGTGCAGTCGCGGGTCGAACGGGCCAACGAAGAGAGGCCCCTGGCCCTCGTCTTCCTCATCGACACTCCCGGCGGACAGGTGAGCTCGATGCAGGAGATCGTCGACACCATCCTGAGCGATACCCGTCTGCCCACGATCGCCGTGGTCGAGAACGCCTTCAGCGCCGGTGCCCTCATCGCCATGAGCGCCGAGATGCTGGCGATGCTGCCCGGGTCATCGATCGGCGCCGCTCTGCCCATAACCATCTCCCCCACCGGCGTCTCGGCGGTCGGAGAGAAGATGAACTCGGCCATGCGGGGGCAGTTCCGCTCCGTTGCCGAGGCGCGGGGTCGCAATGCGCGGGTTGCCGAAGCGATGGTCGACCCTAGTGTGGAGATCCCGGGGTTGTCGACCTCCGAGGAACTAGTGACCCTGACTGCCGCGCAGGCGGTCGAGTACGACATCGCCGACATCCAGGCGAGCACCCTCGAGGAGGCGTTGACCGAGTTCGGCTACGGCGGAGTTCGGATCGAGAGGATCGAACGGAACCTGAGCGAACGGCTCGCCACGAGCCTCGCGAATCCCATCATCGCCGCCATCCTGCTCGTCCTCGGGATAGGCGGCATCCTGGTCGAGATCTTCACCCCCGGCTTCGGCGTCCCGGGAGGTATCGGTATCGTCGCCCTGGCACTGCTCGCGGCAGGAGCTTACCTGGCCACGCCTGCAGGCATCTTCGACGTCGTGCTGGTACTGGGCGGGATCGTCCTCATCGCCCTCGAGGTGCTCGTCATCCCGGGCTTCGGAGTGGCCGGGTTGCTGGGTATAGCCGCCGTCGGGGTCGCCCTCTTCCGCATCTTCCAGGACGACTTCGTTGCGGTTCTGGGCTGGACGGTACTCTTCGCCGGGGTCCTCATAGGCCTGGCGATCTGGCTGCTGCCGAACCTCCGGATAGCCTCGCCCCTGATGCTCGAGACCAGGCTGGGCAAGGGGGGGTACACGCCCGGAACGCCCCTGGCCTCCGACAGCCCCTATGATCACCTGCGGGGCCAGACGGGGATAGCCGCGAGCGACCTTCGGCCAGCCGGGGTCGCCCGCATAGCCGGCGAGCGGGTAGACGTAGTTACGCAGGGTGACTTCGTCTCTTCCGGCAGCCTGATCGAAGTCATGAAGGTCGAAGGCAACCGCATCGTCGTACGAGAAGTAGTGGCCGAGGTCGAGACCGAGGCCGGAGCAGAAGCGTAAGGAGCCCCCATGTCCATCAGTGTCCTGATAATCGCAGCCGTCGCCATCATCTTCTTCATGATCCTGTTCACCGTCATCCCGGTGGGGTTGTGGATCTCGGCCGTCGCCGCCGGGGTGCGGGTGAGCCTCACTTCGCTGGTGGCGATGCGGCTTCGCCGGGTCCCGCCCAACCGGATCATCCTCCCTCTCATCAAGGCCGACAAGGCGGGCATCGACGTCGAGCAGAACCAACTCGAGGCCCACTACCTGGCTGGCGGTGACGTCGACCGGGTGGTAGACGCCCTCATCGCCGCGGACAAGGCGCGGATCATGTTGCCTTTCGACAGGGCGGCCGCTATCGACCTCGCCGGTCGGGACGTGTTGGACGCCGTGAAGGTTTCGGTGAACCCGCGCGTCATCCAGACACCGAACGTCTCGGCGGTCGCCAAGGACGGGATCGAACTGATCTCCACCGCCCGCATCACGGTGCGGGCCAACCTGGAACGACTCGTCGGCGGCGCGGGCGAGGAAACTATCATCGCTCGCGTAGGTGAGGGCATCGTCTCCTCCATCGGCTCGACCGCTTCCCACAAGGGGGTGCTCGAGAACCCGGACATCATCTCGAAGACGGTGCTCGCCAAGGGGCTGGATTCGGGCACCGCGTTCGAGATCCTCTCGATCGACATCGCCGACGTGAACGTGGGGCGCAACATCGGCGCCGAACTCCAGACCGACCAGGCCGAGGCCGACAAGCGGGTCGCCCAGGCGAAGGCAGAGGAGCGGCGGGCCATGGCCGTAGCCGCTGAGCAGGAGAACCGCGCCAGGGTGGAAGCGATGCGCGCCAAGGTGGTAGAGGCCGAGGCCGAGGTTCCTCTGGCCATGGCCGAGGCGTTCCGGGCCGGCAACCTGGGAGTGATGGACTACTACAACCTTCAGAACCTGCAATCCGACACGCAGATGCGGGGCAACATCGCGCGCGCGACCGAGGAGGACGAGAGCTAAGGTGAGTTTCGATCTGCTCACGACGATCCTCTTCATCCTCCTGTTCGTCGTGGGTCCTCTCCTCCAGCGGCGCGGCCAGCGGCGCAGGCCGCCCGGCGGCGGAGCGGACCGGCCGCAAGCGGGTCCTCCCACGCCCAGAACCGACGCCGGAACCGAAGGTCCTCTGTCGAAACGACTCGAGGAGGCGAGGCGTCGAGTGCTGGAGGCGATGGGCGAGGACACCGGCGAAGCGACCCGGCCCGCCCCCCGTCAGCAACCGCGACAGCCGGAGCTCGACTGGCAGGGCAGGGTCGACTGGCAGAAGGACCAGCAGGTCGACTGGCAGCAGAAGGGCGTGAGTTGGCAGGAGGTCGTAACCCCGGAGCAGACTTTCATCGCGGCTCCGCCCAAGCGCAGCAGCCTCCGCAGCGACACCGGCGAGGTGATCTCGGCCCCGCCATTGCGTACGATGCGACGCCGACGGTCGCGACCTACCGCTAGACTGGCGGTCGGAAGGGGCTTCGGCCTTACCCCGGACGCGATCCTGAGCGGCATCATCTGGCACGAGATCCTGGGCGAGCCCGTATCCAAGAGAGGAATCAGGAGGGGACAATCGCGACATCGGTCACGTTGAAACTTCGCAGCCCGGCAGAGGCGGTCACGCTGTACGGGCAGAACGACGAGAACCTCAAACTACTTCGCAACCGTCTGAGCGCCCGAGTAGTGGCGCGCGGCGACGAACTTCGGCTCTCCGGGGACGAGAGCGAGGTAGCCGAGGCCGAGCGGACCTTCCGCTCGCTGCTCGCCACCATCAGGCGCGGCGGCAAGCTGAGCATCACCGAGCTGGAGCACACGGACCTGGAGAAGCTCGACGATGGCGGCAACGGTGCGGTAGACGAGCCCCGGCTGCCGCTGCGCGCCAGGCCCAAGACCAGCGGTCAGCGACGCTACGTGAGCGCCATCGCCGACTCGCCGATCGTCTTCGGCATCGGACCGGCCGGTACCGGCAAGACCTACCTCGCGGTGGCGATGGCGGTCCAGGCGCTGATGGACAAGCGAGTCAAGCGGATAATCCTCACGCGGCCGGCAGTCGAAGCGGGTGAGAAGCTGGGCTTCCTGCCGGGGGACCTGCAAGCGAAGATAGACCCCTATCTGCGACCCCTCTACGACGCGCTCTACGACATGCTCCCCACCGACCGCTTCGAACAGCTGCTGGAACAGGGGACGATCGAGGTGGCGCCGCTCGCCTTCATGAGGGGCCGCACTCTCAACGATGCCTTCATAATCCTCGACGAGGCGCAGAACACGACACCCGAGCAGATGAAGATGTTCCTGACGCGCATGGGATTCAACTCGAAGGTGGTCGTAACCGGCGACATGACCCAGACCGACCTGCCCGGCTCGATGCGCAGCGGCCTCTCGGTGGCCGAGCGGATCCTCAAGGACATCGAAGGCATCGGCTTCATCAACTTCACCGAGAGCGATGTCGTGCGTCACCCGCTCGTGGCGCGCATCATCAAGGCTTATGAGCAGGCCGGCTAAGAAGCTGTACCCGCGGCTGCTGGCCCTCTACGCCCTGAGCACCATCGGCGTGGCCGTACTGCTCTACAGCGTCTACGGCGAGCGGCAGAACGCTCCGCTGACCGTGGGCCAGGCAAGCCCCCAGACCTACATCGCACCCGTCGACATAGACGTTATAGACCGCGTCTCCACCGAGCGCCAGCGCCAGGCTGCGCGGGCACAGGTGGACCCTATCTACACCAGCGACCCGCGGCTTCAGCAGCTGGTCATCTCCTCCGTCGCCACTGCCGGCCTGCCGCAGATGGTCCAGGAGCTGCTGCTCCGGGCCTACAACGACCCGCGCGGGGTGACTGCCGAGGAGCTCGAAGCCCTGACCGACAGTGCGCTCGAGCTGGCGCCGCCCGAGCGGCGCCAGGAGGTTGCCCTCATCCTGGATCGCCGGCTCATGGCGACGTCGGTCCCCAACGCCCGCCTTACCGAGGCCGCTCGCGACGCTGCCGCCGCTGCCACCCAGCCCGTGATGCAGTCCCTCGAAGCGGGCCGGCCGATTATCAGCGAAGGCGACATCGTCACCGAGGATCACCTGCGGGTGCTGCAGTCCGTGGGCCTCTACAGCCCGCGCTACGCCCAACTCAGTCAGACCTTCTGGATCGTGCTCGGGTGCCTGCTCCTTGCTGCCCTTCTCAGCCTGCCCCTCTGGTTCGCGGCGCGCAGGCTCCACGGCCGGATAAGCCTTGCCCAGCTCGGCTTCCTCGTGGGCCTCACCCTCCTGGTGCTCACGGCCCAGCGCCTCGCCCTGCTGATCTCGCCGTCGTTCCTCTTCGTGATGCTGGTTCCGCTGGTGGTCTCAGTCCTGATCAGCGACGAGACGGCGATCGTGTGGGCCGTCTGGCTCGCTCTGGTGACGGCTCTGATGGTGCCGTCGGCGCCGCTCTACACCCTGGTCGCGGTCGTCTCCGGCGCCGTGGCCGCCAGCCTCCTGGCCAGCTCTCTGCCCTCGAGGACCTCGCTCCTCATGGCGGGTGCCGTGGGCGGGCTCGTGGGAGCGGCGGGCCTGGCGGTGATGACGCTGGCGGTGGGAGGCTACACCGTCCTGGCGCTGGTTACATCCGTGCTCATCGTCCTTGCCGGCGGGGTCCTTGCGGGTGTGCTGGCCCTCGGCCTGTTGCCGCTGGCCGAGAGCGCCTTCGGGTTCGTCACCGACTTCCGGCTCATCGAGCTCTCCAGCCCCACCACGCCGCTCCTGCAGAAACTGCTCCTGGAAGCGCCGGGCTCCTACCAGCACAGCCTGATAATCTCCAACCTCGTCGAGCAGGCCGTCAAGAACATCGGCGGCAACTCGCTGCTCGCCAGGGTCGGAGCGCTCTACCACGATGTGGGCAAGCTTCGGCGGCCGCACTTCTATACCGAGAACCAGTTCTCCGAGGAGAACCCGCACGACAAGATCAGCCCCCACCTGAGCTACCTGATCATCGTCTCGCACGTTCGCGACGGGATCGAACTGCTCCACGAGTACGGGATCCCGCGGGCCATCGAGCCGTTCGTCCAGGAACACCACGGCACCACCGTCCTCACCTACTTCTACAAGCGGGCACTGGAGGACAAGACCGGGCTGGAGGAACTCAACTTCCGCTACCCCGGCCCGCGGCCACGGTCCAAGGAAACGGCCGTCCTCATGCTGGCTGATGCCGTCGAATCGGCCTCCCGTTCGCTGGTCGAACCGAGCCAGGGGAGCATAAGGGCGCTCATCGAGCGGCTGGTCGAGCAACGGCTACAAGATGGGCAGCTCTCGGAGAGCACCCTGAACTTCCACGATCTCGAGATAATCAAGAACACCTTCGAACGGATGCTCACCGCCGTCCTGCATAGACGAGTGAGCTACCCCACGCCGGAAGAGGTGCAGGGCGAGCGCCGGGGAGGAGGTGGGCAGACGCGTGGTGGAAGTACTCGACGAAACGAACCGCTTCCCGCACGTTGACGCTCTGGAGAGGATCACGTCTCGCCTGCTCGAGGAGTTGGGACTGGACGACCGGGAGCTGACCGTCGTGCTGCAGGACGACCAGGCGATCCGGCGCCTCAACCGGGAGCACCGCGGCGTGGATGAGCCGACCGACGTCCTCTCCTACCCCACCGCCGAACCGGACGACGTCGGCGTCCCCGGCGTGCCCCACCTGGGCGATATCATCATCAGCATCGACACGGCCGCCAGGCAGGCAGTCGAGCACGGTCACGACCTCCTCGGCGAGACGCTGGTGCTCACCGCCCACGGGCTCACCCATCTGCGAGGCTTCGATCACACGACGGAGGAAGAATGGAACATCTTCCGAGCAACCCAGCAGCGGATCCTCACCCTCTCAGCCGCGCCTTGAACGGGGCCCGGCGCCTGCGCCGATCGACTCGTTTCGCCTACCGCGGCCTCTCGAGGGCCTGGCGCGAACAACCCAACCTGCGCCTCGAAACGTTCATCGGAGCCTGCGCCACGCTTCTGGCGCTGTGGCTGGGCGCTGGCCTAGAGGCCGTACTGCTGAGCAGCGCCCTGGTGCTCTCCCTCGAACTGATGAACAGCGCCGTGGAGGCGCTCGTGGATCTGGTCTCGCCCGGTCACCACCCGCTCGCCGCCGCCGCCAAGGACCTCTCCGCAGCTGCCGTGCTCGTGGCGTCGGCCGGTGCCGCCGTCGTTGGTCTGGTAGTCCTGGGGCCTCCCCTGCTTCGTCACCTGGGTGTGGGCTGATGGGCGCGCCACGCGAACTCCTGGACGCGGCTCGCGAGGCCTTCGCGAACGCCTACGTACCCTACTCGAAGTTCCGTGTCGGAGCCGCCCTGCGCACCAGGAGCGGCACCGTCATCAAGGGAGCCAACGTCGAGAACTCCTCCTTCGGTCTTACCCGGTGCGCCGAGCAGAGCGCGATCCAGGCGATGGCCACGATGGGCGAGCGGGAGTTCGACGAGATCGTCGTCTACACCGACAGCGACCCTCCAGCCAGCCCCTGCGGCGCCTGCCGGCAGGTCCTCGCCGAGTTCTCGCCCACTGCCGTCGTGCACCTCGTTAACAGCGAAGGAGACACGGTAACCACCACCGTAGCCGATCTCCTCCCCGGCGCCTTCTCCCTCGAGCCCTCGGCCTAGAACAGCCGCCAGCAACGACCGGAAGCGCTTCAAGGTTCTCACGGGCACGAAGTTATACTTCCCCAGATGAGAAAAGTCGCCCTACTACTGTTCGCTCTCCTCGCGACGCTCGGGTTCGCCCAGGACACCCTCAGAGTGCTGGTACTGCCGTTCGACGCGAACCGCTCCTTCGAGCCGTACGGCTTGGGGCTCGCCACCGGATTGCAGCGGACCCTCAACTCGCTCGACGGGGTGTACGCACCACCCGTCGCCGAGGCGGGCCTCTTCGTCACGCGGGCCTTCGAAGCGGGCTTGGAAGCGGTGGAAACGGCGACCGCCGCGTTCGAGGTCGACGCCGTGATCAGCGGCGCGGTGAGCGGCAGCGGCTCGGGTATCGACGTGACCCTGGCGTTCGCCGGGCCGACCTTCACGGAGCCGAAACAGGTGCGGCTGCAACTCCCGAACGATCCGGTCGCCGCGGTCGAAGCGGTCTCGCTGGCAACGCTCACGGAACTCGAGCTCGAAACCGCCGAGGCGCGCTCGCGGGTAGCGAGCCTGGCTCAGGAAACCCCCGAGTTGACGAGCCTCGGGGCGGTCTCGCGGGCCTCCTCGCGGCTAGGGACCAGCCTGAGCGAGCTCACCGCGGCCGCCGACCTCAACCCCGAGTCGAGCTGGGCGCTTTCCGAGAAAGCCAGGGCGCTGGCTCTCGCGGGCCGGCACGACGAGGCGCTCGCAAGCGCCGGCGCAGCCGTCGAAGCCAACCAGGACGACGTGACCGCCAAGGTGGTGCGCGGGATCGTAGCGAGCGTCGCCGGTGACGACGAACTGGCTCGCCGCAGCTTCGAGGAGGCCCTGGCGCTCAACTCCCATCACGCCCTGGCCCTCGTTGGGCTGGCGGAACAGGCAGAGGAACAGGCGGAAGTGCGCTCTCTGCTGGAGCGAGCGGTTGAAGCGTCGCCTCGGCAACTCGAAGCGGTACTGGGCCTGGCCGAGCTGGAGAGCAGCCCTCAGCGTGCCCTGCAGGTGCTGCGGCGGGCCAGCGAGAACCTGCCCGAGTCGGTGGCTCTGCACCGGGCCTTCGTCGAGCGGGCGATAGAGGCGGGCGATCCGGCGGGCGCTCTCGCCTACCTGCGTCAGGTGACATCGGAGCCGCTGTCGACCTCGCCGGCGCTGTTCGCCCAGGCCACGGCCCTTCCGAGCGACATGACCGAGCAGGCCCTGGCGCTCGTGATGGCGGGCAGGGAGCGGTTCCCGGAGAGCAGCGGACTGAAGCTCACCGAGGCGGAGCTGCAAAGGCAGGCCGGCCGCGAGGAGGAAGCCGTGTCGCTGCTCGAGGAGCTGCGCGAGCAGTTCCCCGACAGCGTCGAGGTGGCCAACTCTCTGGCCATAACACTCGCGCAGATGGGTGAGGTCGAACGGGCGCGCGAGGTATTCACCTCCGTCGCACAGGAGAGCCCGACCGTGCAGCTCAACCTCGGCCGGTTGTTGTTGCAGGCTGGGCAGGCCAGGGCAGCGATAGCGACCCTCGAGCCGCTCCTCGAGTCACGGCCCGACGACTCGGAACTCCACGCCCTCTACGGGATCGCGCTAGGCAGGACCGGGCACATCGACGACGGCCTCGCCTCGCTGGAACGGGCGCTCGAACTCGATCCCGACAACGAAGCCGCCCGCCGGGCTATGTCGCTCCTCGAGCAGCAACGGCAGATCGTGGGGGACGATGCGATCGCCTTCGAAGGCGAAGCCGCGAGCGAGTTCCAACGTGGGCTCTACGCCCTCGAGAGCGACGACCCCGGGACGGCTGCACGCGCCTTCGCCCGAGCGTTCGAGCTGAGCGGTCACCCTCTGGCGGCCTTCTACCACGGCTACTCGCTTCACCGCTCGGGGGAGATCCGCCAGGCGCTCGAACCGTACGAGGTGGCGCTCGAGGCGTACCCCGAGAGCGACACCGTGCTGAACAACCTCGGCTACGCCCAGCTGCAGCTCGGTCGCTTCGACCTGGCCCTGCAGACGCTGAGCCGGGCGGTAGAAGCCAACTCCGAGAACACCAGCGCTCACATCAACCTCGGCCTCACCTACTACGGTCTGGGCCGTTTCGACGACGCTCTCGAGCAGTGGGAGCAGGCGATCGCGATAGACCCTTCCCTCGAGGACGACCTGGCCCAGATCCGTGAGCGGGCCCGGGCCGGCCAGGGCCCGAACTGAGCCTGCTGTAGACTTGGAACGATGAGCATCCGCCCCCGGATACGGGAACTAGCGGCCTACGACTTCGCGCCCCACCCTGAGGGCGTGAAACTGGACCAGAACGAGCTTCCCTACGACCTGCCTGAACTGCTACGGCAGGAGTTGCTGGCCCGCATCGCCGCGCTGCCGCTCAACCGCTACCCCGACCTCGACGCGAGCGAGCTACGCGCGGCGCTGGCTCGGCTCCACGACTGGCCGGCCGACGGCATAGTCGTGACGCCCGGCTCGAACGTCCTCATCCAGAACCTCGTGATAGCCGCCGGAATCGGACAGACGGTGCTGCTGCCCACGCCGACCTTCAGCGTCTATCGGATGCAGGCGAGCATCCTGGGCGCCGAACTGGTCGAGGTGCCATCGGGTCCTGCGTTCCGTCTGCCCGTCGCCGATCTGCTCCGGGAGATGGAGGGCAGGCGGGGGCTGCTCTTCGTAGCCAACCCGGCCGCACCCACCGGCAACCTCCACGACTCGGACGACCTGGAACGACTGGCCGATGCCGCCGGGGACCGGTGGCTCGTCGTGATCGACGAGGCGTACGGGCAGTTCGCCGGCAGCGACTCGAGTCAGCTCGCCCGGCGGCCCGGCGTGCTCTCGCTTCGGACCCTCTCCAAGGCGTTCGGCCTCGCCGGTGCCCGGGTGGGCTACGCCCTTACCTCGCCCCAACTGGCTGGCGAACTGCGTAAGGTCGTCCTGCCGTTCGTCGTATCGGGCTTGCAGCAGGCGGCAGCGCTGACGATGATCGAGCACAATGCAGAGGTCGAGGAACGCGCCCGCCAGGTAGCCCTCGAGCGGGCGTGGCTGCAGCGGTCGTTGAACGACGTGGCCGGGGTTCATGTCTTCCCCTCGACCACCAACTTCGTGCTCTTTCGGGTCGACGACGGGAGGTCCGTCTACGAAGGTCTGCTTGGCAAGGGGGTGGTGGTTCGACCACAGTCGGGGCCAGGGCTCGAGAACTGCCTGAGGGTCACGGCCGGCACGCGCGAGGAGAACGAGAGGTTCCTGGAGGCGTTGCGGGCCACGCTCGTGGAGGTCGAACATGCCTAGGAGCGCGCTTACCAACCGTATCACCAACGAGACCGAGATCCGGATCGGTATCGACCTGGACGCGGCCCCGGGGGGCGAGATCGCGACCGGGCACGGCTTCCTCGACCACATGCTGGAACAGGTGCAGAAGCACGGTCGACTCCACGTGGAGGTCGCCGCACGCGGAGACCTCCACGTGGACGTCCACCATCTCGCGGAGGACTGCGGCATAGCACTCGGCCAGGCCGTAGGCGAAGCCCTCGGCGACCGCAACGGCATCGAACGGTACGGCTCGGCGTTCGTGCCCATGGACGAGACCCTCGCTCACGTTGTGCTGGATCTGTCGGGGCGGCCCTTCCTCGCCTTCGAACCCGGTGGCTTCGAGGGGGACGCCGGCGGTTTCAACGCCCATCACCTTCGGGAACTTTTGCGCGGCTTCTGCAACCATGCCGGCGCCACGATGCATGTGCGCGTACTCGCCGGTCAGGAGACCCACCACGTCTGCGAGGCGGTGGTCAAGGCGTTCGCCCGATCGCTGGCCGCGGCCGTCGCGCTGAGTGGTGAAGGCCTGCCGAGCACCAAGGGGCTGCTGCGGGGGTGAGCAGGACCCGATGAAGAGCGTTCTCGTAGACTACGGCGCCGGTAACATCCACAGCGTCCACAAGGCGCTGCTGCGCTCGGGCCTCGACGTCACCGTGAGCCACGACCCCGCCCAGGCAGAGGAGGCCGCGGCTCTCATCCTGCCTGGTCAGGGGCACTTCGGCCAGGTGATGAGGTCGTTCCGCGATTCCGGGTTCGAACCCCTGGTCAGGCGTCACATTGAGTCCGGTCGGCCGTTCCTGGGCATCTGCGTGGGCCTGCAGCTGCTGCTCGAGGGGTCCGAGGAAGCGCCGCGGGTGGCAGGACTGGGCATCCTCCCGGGGACCGTGAAGAGGTTCCCCGCTGGTAGTACGGTGCCTCAGATGGGTTGGAACAGTCTCCACAAACATGGCGATTCGCCCCTGCTCGAAGGGGTCGAGGACGGTTCCTACGTCTACTACGCCAACTCCTACTACGCCGACCTGGAGATCGACGGTTCAGTGCCGGCGATGAGCGGCGCTTATACCACCTACGGCGGCGTGCGCTTCCTGGGGGCGCTATCCCGGGGAACCTTGCACGCGACCCAGTTCCACCCGGAGAAGAGCCAGCGAGTGGGGCTGGCGATCCTCGCCAACTTCAGCCGCCTGGTGCGTGCGGGGGCGCCGGAGGCCGCGTGAGGTGCAGTCTCCTCTGGCTGGCAGCCATTCTGCTCCTGCCGATGGCTCAGGCGCAGGCGCAGTTCTGGACGGTGCAGACCGCTGCCTTCCAGGACTACCGTCAGGCGCTCTCGCAGGTCGACCAGCTGCTCGACCTTGGGTTCGACGCCTACAGCGAGTTCACGATGTCGAACGGCCAACAGTACTCCCGGGTTCGAATCGGCTGCTTCGCTGGGCGGAGCGCCGCCGAAGCTTTCGCCAGCGACCTGAGCGGCGCCGTCACCGCCGAAGCCGTCCCGCAGCCGCTGAGCGAAGGGGCGAGCGTGACCGCCTGCGTCGACTGGGATGTGGGATTCGTCAAGCCTCGGGAGTGGAGCATCGAGCGCCGCCGGCCAGACATCCTGTTCCGAGTCGAGGTGGGCGGTCAGGTGGGGTTCCTGCGCCACACGGGCGCGGGATGGGAGTTCACCCACTCGAGTCCGGCTCCGCTCCTGGCGCCCGCGGAACAGTCCGTCGACTTCGTCGAGGTCGAGATCGGCGGTGTGACGCTCGTGCAGGCCAGGCCGAGGGGCGGCGATCCGGTCAACGCCTGCGGCGGCCAACTGCTCTGGCAGAGCGGGAGGGTTGCCGTGGTGGAGCGTTCCGACAGCGTGATAGCCTGCGTGGTCGATTATTCCCCGCCGGTCGGGTCTCCCTGAGTGGGAGGCGGCAGTCGCGGGCGCAGGAGAGGCCGGCAACGTGACCCCTGACATCGAACGGTTAGCCAACGAAACGAGCGAGAGCGTACCGGCGGAGTGGAGCGCTCCAGGGGCCCGGCTCATCGTCGTGAGCGGGCTGAGCGGCGCGGGCACCACTACGGCTCTGCACGCCCTGGAAGACATCGGCTATTTCGCGGTTGACAACCTGCCCCCGTCGTTGTGGGCCCCGCTCGCCGCTCGGGCCGAGGCGGTGGGCAAGGACCGGGTCGCGCTCTCGGTCGACGTGCGTACTTCGGCCTTCCTGGGCGAACTCGACGACGGGCTCGCGGCACTTGCGCAAGGCGGTTTCGAACCCACCATCCTCTTCCTCAGCGCCTCGGAACAGACGCTAGTCAAACGGTACAGTCTCACCCGGCGGACTCATCCTCTCAACGAAGGCACGCTCTCACACGACATCGCCGCGGAGCGCGTGGCCCTCGAGGGTGTGCGCCGGAGGGCTCACCATCAGGTGGACACGACCGGGATGAGCGCCAAGGAACTGAACCATTACATCCGCCGCAGCTTCGCCCGGGAACGCTCCTTCCTGTTGCGCCTGGTATCGTTCGGCTTCAAGCGCGGCGCGCCCATCGACGCCGACCTGGTGCTCGACGTCCGGGCCCTGCCGAACCCCTACTACGAGGAGGCCCTGCGGCGCCTGAGCGGCAGCGAGGCTCAGGTCCAGGCGCACGTCTTCACCCCGGGCGGGCTCGAACTCTATACCCAGTTGCGGAACTTGGTCAGGACCCTGGCTGGCCTCGCCCGCGACAGCGGCCGCACCTCGTACACGGTGGCTCTGGGCTGCACGGGCGGTCAGCACCGGTCGGTCGCGGTGGCAGAGAGGTTGAGCCGCGACCTGGGCGATCAGTTCGATGCGCGGATGGAACACCGGGACCTGGCGGCGGCATTGGCGGAGCACGACTCGTGACGACCAAGGAACGGGTCCGCTACCTCCTGTCGATGCGCTACTGGCTGGCCCCGGGGATGGGCGTCAAGCGTCACGTGGCGCTGGCGGTGGCTGGCGCCCTGCTGCTCGTTCTGGGCGTGATCGGGGCGATGCTCTGGCTCTTCTCCGGGAATCGCCAGGCACTCTCGCAGCCGATCGAAGGTGTACTGGTGAGCGGACTCTGGCTCAGCTACGGGTTGATCGCCTCACTCGTGCTCCTGGCCGCCGGTCTCACCGTCGCAATCGTCGCGGTTGGTCGCCTCAACCGCTCGCTGCTCTCCAACTGGATGCCTCGCCCTTACGAGGCAGCCGCCCTCCTGCACCAGCGCCTGCAGTTGTCCCGAGGTCCGCGGATCGTCGCCTTCGGCGGCGGCACCGGGCTCTCCAACCTGTTGCGCGGCCTGCGTGCCCACAGCAGCAACCTGACCGCGGTGGTAACGGTCGCCGACGACGGCGGCTCGTCGGGCAGGCTGCGGCTCGACTTCGGAATGCCCGCTCCCGGCGACTTGAGCGACTGCCTGGCCGCCCTCTCGGACAACGAACTCGAGGTTTCGCGGCTCCTCCAGTACCGCTTCCAACGCGGCCGGGAGTTGATCGGCCACACCTTCGGCAACCTGCTCATCACCACCCTCACCGAGGTCGAAGGCGACTTCGGCAGAGCCGTGCGGGCCCTCAACTCGCTGCTCAACCTCTCCGGGTCCGTCTACCCCGCAACCACCGTCCCGGTATCGCTCTGCGTGAGGAAGAGCGGCGGCCAGGTGGTACGGGGCGAGAGCGCCGTTCGTGAGACGCCCGGCGCGGTCGAGAGCGTGTCGATCGAGCCCGAGACGGCCTCTTCGCTACCCGAGGTCATCGACGACATCGCTCGAGCCGACCTCATCGTCCTGGGGCCAGGCAGCCTCTTCACCTCGACGATCCCGCCTCTGCTCGTGCCCGCCGTACGCGGCGCGCTGCTGGAGACAAGGGCGCCACTCCTCTACGTCTGCAACATCATGACCGAGGCTGGCGAGACGGACGGTTTCACCGCCTTCGACCACGTGGTGAAGCTCCGTGAGCACCTGGGCCGGGCGCCCGACTGGGTAGTGGTCAACTCGGCCGCGGTGGATCAGGAGCGGCTGGCGGCGTACGAGATGGAGGGAGCGGAGGTCGTGAGCGTCGAACAGGAGCGGTTCTCAGCCGAGGGGATCCGCCTGGCGCGCCTCGACCTGCTCGGTAGCGGGCCGTACGCTCAGCACGACGCCGACGCGCTGGCAGAGTGGCTGATCGCCTTCTGCAAGCGGGGTCAGGCGCTGAAGGCGGGGGTTCATGTTTGAAGCGTTCGTGATGGCGGCGCTTATCACCCTCAGCGACCCGGCTGGGGACGCGGTGGGGAACGGTTCGCTGACCCCGCCCTCGGCCGAGGTCTACCGCAACCTCGCCCCTTTCGACCTGCGCCAGGTTACCGTGACCGACGACCCGCAGTTGACGCTCAGGATCGAGATGGGCTCGCTGAGCGACCCGTTCGAGCTGCCGATGGGGTTCTCGCTGCCGGTGATCGAGGTCTACGTGTCGGGCGAAGAAGGGGGCAGGAACGAGCTGCTCTCCGGCTCGGGGATGCGGTTGCCGCAAGGCCAGGGTTGGGAGGTCGCCGTGAGGCTCACCGGAGCACAGGCGACGGCCTACCGGACGAGTTCCGCGCCCGGAGGCGTGGAGAGCGCGCCGGCCACGGTGACGACCGTGGGCAACGAGCTGCTGGTCACCACTCCCTACCCGCGGCCCGACCGGCCACGGGTCTACGCCATCACGGGACTCTACGACCTGTTCGGCGCCAGCCCCTGGCGGCCGCTCGAGCGCCAGGAGTCGCCCTGGGCCTTCTCCAGCGAAACTCAGCGCCTTCCCGTGGTGGATGTGCTGGCCAGGGGCGAGACGCGACAGTCGCAAGCGATCGATGCGGGGATCCTCCCCCCTGCCCGGAACAGCTCCCCCATACCGGGCGCCTTCTGGCTGGTGCTGATGGCGGTCGGCTTGCTGGTGTCGTTGGCAGGCGTTGCGATGCGGGTCCTCTCGCGGCCGGTAGCCGCCGATCCCGGGGGCGATGACGGTCCGCATCCGCGGGACCCGACATCCCCCGACCCAGTGAGCTGGGAGGCGGTGCCGAAGCCCGAAGCGGCGAGCGGCAGTGAACCGGAACGCCGCCCGTTCACCTGGGACTCCTCGGCCCTGCTGACCGAGCCGTCGGACGAGGAGCTGGACGCCGAGTTGGAGAACGAGTTCGGTCACCCGCAGGCCCAGAAGGTCGGCTCGGGCGGCAAGGAGACCGGGACCTGGCAACGGCCGGTACCGCTGCCGTTCAGACGAACCGGCCCGGGGGAACCGCGGCGACCGGACGGCGAAGCGGACCCCGAAGTGGTCCGGGACGAGGCAGGTTCGGACGCAGGCGAGAGTGAAACCGCGCCGCCGTTTCCAGGGGCCGAGCGGCTCCCCCCGGACGCCGAGGGAACCTCGAAGGTCGATCCGCTCGACTCAGGTCAGGTCGACGACCCAGGCAGGACGGAAGAGAAGAAGCGCCCCTGACGGCGCTTCAACCCGTTCTCGCTATCGCTGCTAGTCGCCGCTGGTTGGGGAGGGCGCGGTTACTACCCGCCTGGAAACCTGAGCGCCCAACTGGGAAAGCCTCTCCGTCAGCGCTTCGTAGCCCCTGTCGATGAACTGCAGGCCCCCGATCGTCGAGGTGCCCTTGGCGCTGAGCGCCGCGATCACCAGGGCGCCGCCGGCCCGGATATCGGCGGCGTGCAGCCGCGCTCCGGCCAGTTGACCGCCACGGATTATTAGCGTCCGCTCGAACAGTTCGACGTCTGCTCCGGTGCGCCGCAGCTCCTCGACGTGGGTGAAACGATCGGGATAGACCTTGTCTCGCACGACGCTGGCGCCAGGCAGAGTCGCCAGGTAGGCGGAGAAGGGAGCCTGGAGGTCGGTGGGGATCTCGGGGTACTCGGCGGCCGTGACGTCGGCGGGCTTCAGTTCTCCGCTCGCGTCGACGAGCAGGGCGTCATCTGCCACCTCGACGATCCTCACGCCGGTCTCCCTCAGTTTGGCGCTGACCGCTTCGAGATGCGCGGGGGCAACGCCCCGAAGTGTGACGGTGCCGCGGGTCGCAGCGGTGGCGAGCATCAGCGTGCCGGCCTCGATGCGATCGGGAACCGGGCGGTAGTCGACACCGCTCAGTTCGGGCACCCCTTCGATCCGGATAGTACTGGTGCCCGCCCCGGTGATCCTGGCTCCCATGGCGTTGAGCATGTTCGCGAGGTCGGCGATCTCGGGCTCGAGCGCAGCGTTCTCGATGGTGACGCTGCCGCCCTCGAGGGCAGTCGCCAATATCACGTTCTGGGTGCCACCGACCGTGGGCGCTTCGAACACGGCACGGCCGGCGAGCGGTCCGCTGCGGAAGGCGTGGAAGTCGCCGCCCTCCTCGTCGATCACGGCGCCGAGCGCCTGGAAGGCGGTGATGTGGCGGTCGACGGGCCTCGGCCCGAAAGCGCAGCCGCCCGGCATCGAGATGCGGGCGCGCCCGCAGCGAGCGAGCAGGGCGCCCATGGCAACGAACGAGGCACGCATCTTGCTGACGAGGCTGTAGGGGGCCCCGCAGGAGCGGATCCGAGCTGCGTGGAGGTGGAGATCGCGCCCCTCCCAGCGCACTTCGACGCCCACGTGCTCGAGGATCTCGAGGGCTACGAGGACGTCGCTGAGTCTGGGGATGTCGCGCAGCGTGACCGTCTCGTGAGTGAGCAACGAGGCGAGGATCAGGTAGAGCGCCGAGTTCTTGGCGGTGTTGATGCGCACCTCACCACGGAGGGGGGTGCCGCCCTTGATGACGAGTGACTCGGCCTGCTCTTGCATGTCGTCCTTCCAGCATCGTTCACGGTGCGGGGTGTCGCCGGGTGGGGGCTCACCGTGAGGCAGAGTGTGTAACATACACACGTTGAGTAGTTGCAGAGTACTGCTCGAGTGCAGTATTGTCAAGGAAATCCTACAGATGCTACTATCAGCAACGCTGTCGAGGACCTCACAACTGGAGGCAAGGGTGCCCAAGCGAGAGAAGAGCAAGCGACTACAGGTCGTGATAACCGAAGAGCAAGACTCGCTGCTCACCAAGACCGCATACCAACTTTCCAACCCAGAACGCCTGGTTTCCAAGTCGGAAGTGGTCCGGCTGGGCATCGAGATGCTCAACCGGGCCGTGGAAGCCGGAGAGCTAGACCCCGCCGTCCTCAAGGCCATAGAGGAATCCTGAGCCGCCGCGGCTGGCATGTTCCATCCCGGCGAACTGGTTGACGAGCGTTACGACATACTTGGGCCACTCGGCCAGGGTGGGATGGCCCAGGTCTTCCGCGCCCGCGACCGTCACCTCGAGCGGGAGGTCGCGCTGAAGGTCCTCCGCCCCCATCTGACGGAGACCGACACCCACAGATTCCGGCGCGAGATCCAGGCCCTGGCGCGCTTCGACCACCCCGGTATCGTCTCCATCTTCGACCTGGGGCTGGGCGAGCACGTCTACTTCGCCATGGAGTTGATCGAAGGCGGTCCGTTCACCGACCTTGGACCGTTCGAAACAGACACCGAGGCGTTCGAAAGGCTCCTCGGGGCCTCGATAACGGTGGCCGAAGCTCTGGGCTACGTGCACAACCTGGGCATGGTCCACCGTGACCTCACGCCACGCAACATCCTGCTCACCACCCACAACCACCCCAAGGTCATGGACTTCGGCCTGGTTCAGCTGACCGAGAGCAGCCAAGAGCTGACCCGTACCGGCCTCACCCTCGGCACGCCGCAGTACATGGCTCCGGAGCAGGCGCGCGGTGACGCCACCGGCGCTCATACCGATCTCTACGCGTTCGGAGCGGTCCTCTACCGAACGCTCACCGGCTCTGCGCCCTTCGACGCCGAGAACGATCAGGCGGTCCTCTACCAGCACGTCTACGGCGAGCTGACGCCCGCTGCCGAACTCAATCCCCAGATCCCCCCCGAGCTGTCGCGGCTGATCTCCGCGCTCCTCTCGAAGGAGCCGCAGTCCAGGCCGGGATCGGCCTACGCGGTCGCCGACTCGCTGCGGGCCATCCTGGAATCGGGCCGGGTTCGAGCTACCCACCTGCCGGCCGGCGGCCCCGGCCGCTGCGGCTTCTACCCCACCGGGCCGGTCCAGTCGGGAGCGCCGCGGCGCCGCTGGCAGGTCCAGCTGAGCGACGGACCCCAGTTCCCGGCAGGCATCGGGGCTGCCGAAGGGTTCATCCTGGTGGGCCTCAGGAGCGACTGCACCGCGGTCCTCAGGCCCGCGGACGGCGGAACGGTAACCACCTTCAGCGCCGATGACGAGGTGAGCACCGCCCCCATCTACGCCGGCGGCAGACTATACATAAGCAGTCGCGACGGCGGGCTGCAGGCGATCTCCTGGCCCACCGGCCGCTCGCTCTGGTCGGACCCGGAGTACGGGGTCGTGGGACTGCTGCCGTACGGCGACGGCGTGGTCACCACGGCCTCGAGCGGGTACCTCGAACGGCGGAACGCCGACCGCCAGCCTGCCTGGCGCTACGAGGCGGCCGCGCCCGCCGCGACGCCCCCTACCCTCCACCGTGGGCAGGTCGCGTACGCGACCTCTGACGGCTGGCTGCATGTGGTCGACGCACTGAGCGGCAAGGGCCGCCTGAAGGTCGAGGTCGGCAACATGCTCTCACCGCCGGTCGCGCATGGCGGCCTGCTGCTGCTCCCCGTGCGCGATGGCGAACTGCACGCTTTCGACCTGAACAGCCGCGAGGTGCTCTGGAGTTACGACACGGCCGGCGAGATCTACGGCTCGCCGGCCGTCTGGAACGGCCGCGTCTACCTCGCCTCCTGGGGCCGCAGGCTCCGCTGCCTCTCGTTGCGGAGCGGCGACGACATCTGGGAGCGTTCCCTCGACGCCCCGGTCACGGCCGCCCCGGTCGTTGCCGCCGGCACGCTCTATCTGGCCACCGAGAGCGGTGAGCTCCTGGCCTTCGACGCCAGGGCGGGGAGAGAGTTGTGGCGTGAGCAGGTTTCCCACTCCCCCATCCAGGCCAGTCCGCTGCCGCTGGGCGACGCTCTGGTCGTTGCCTCACTCGACGGGACGGTCACCGCCTTCGGCTCCTGAGCCGACTCAGTGCCTGCCAGGACCGGGAACCGCCACACCCTCCGCCCGCGCCTGCAGAGAAGTGAGCAGAGCGGCCTCCAGCGAGCGGTCGCCTCCGACCTCAGCGGTGGCGTCCTCGAACTCCGGGTGAGGCGCCACCCGCTTGAAGTGGACCAGGGCCGCAGGCCAGGTCTCCAGCAGGGCGGCGGCCCTGGTACTGCCGGTCGAACGAACGTGCCTCTCCAGCAGAGCCCGCAGGAGCTGCCCGTCGAACTCCGCTTCGGCCCTCTCAACGCCCACCATCTGGTTGTTCAGTTTCGTTTCCAGCTCGTCTTCCGGGTCGTAGACGTAAGCGCTCCCGCCCGACATGCCCGCCCCGAAGTTACGTCCCGTGTAGCCGAGGATCACCGCCACACCGCCGGTCATGTACTCGCAGCCGTGGTCGCCGCACCCTTCGACGACCGCGACCGCGCCCGAGTTGCGCACGCAAAGGCGCTCACCGGCCGCTCCGGCTGCGAACAACTCTCCGCCTGTGGCGCCATAGAGAACCGTGTTCCCCATGATGACGTGGCGGCTCGTCTCGAAGTGGCTGCCCGCCGGCGGCGTGATCACGATCTCTCCGCCCGACATCCCCTTGCCCACGTAATCCTGCGCTTCTCCCTCGAGTCTGAGACTCAATCCCGGCACGGCGAAGGCCCCGAAGCTCTGACCGGCCGGGCCCCGGAAGGTGGCCCGGACGGTGCTGGGAGGCAGCCCGGAGGCGCCGTGACGGCGAGCTATCTCTCCTGAGAGGCGAGCTCCCAACGAGCGTTCGGCGTTCGACACCTGGTACTCGAGCTGCAGCCGCTGGCCCTCCTCGACCGCACTGCGGGCGTCCTGCAGCAGCCGCTCGTCGAGCGGCACCTCCGGTTCCGGCCGGTCGTTGCGCGCCTGCAGTGAACGCCGGGCGCGCTCTCCCGAAGGATCCGGGTCGGCCAGGATGGCGCTCAGGTCGAGGCGCGCCACCTTGGGCAGAGACACCTGACGCTGTCCGAGCAGGTCCACGCGGCCGATCACCTCGTCGAGCGAGGCGAAGCCCATCTCGGCCAGGATCATCCGCACCTGTTGGGCGAGGTAGACGAAGAAGTTGACGATGTGCTCCGGTTGACCCTGGAACTTCTTGCGCAACTCCGGATCTTGCGTGGCGATGCCGACCGGGCAGGTGTTGAGGTGGCACTGGCGGATGAGGGCGCAGCCGGCGGCGACGAGGGCCGAGGTGCCGAAGCCGAACTCCTCGGCGCCCAGAAGTGCGGCGACGACGACGTCACGGCCGGTCTTGAGTCCGCCGTCCACCCGTAGCGTCACCCGTCCGCGCAGGTCGTTGGCCACGAGGACCTGTTGCGTCTCGGCCAGACCCAGTTCCCAGGGAACTCCCGCATGCTTCACCGAGGAGAGCGGGCTGGCCCCGGTGCCCCCGTCGTAGCCCGAGATCTGGATGTTGTCGGCGTAGCCTTTGACGACACCGGCCGCGATCGTTCCGACTCCAGCGGTCGACACCAGTTTCACGCCCACCCTGGCATCACGGTTGACCCGCTTGAGGTCGTAGATGAGCTGAGCCAGATCCTCGATCGAGTAGATGTCGTGGTGGGGTGGCGGGCTGATCAGGGTGACCCCCGGCACGCTGTGGCGGATGCCGGCGATCTCGGCCGTGACCTTGAAGCCCGGGATCTGTCCGCCCTCCCCAGGCTTGGAACCCTGGGCCATCTTGATCTCAATCTCTCGCGCGTTGGCCAGGTAGTGGGCGGTAACGCCGAAGCGGCCGGAGGCCACCTGCTTGATGGCGCTGTTCGCCCAGTCTCCGGCCTTGGGATGCCAGGGAGCGTGCGACGTCTCCGGTCGGTCCCGATCGAACGGCTCGAACCGCTCGGGGTCCTCCCCGCCCTCGCCCGAGTTGCTCTTCGCACCCAGCCGGTTCATGGCGATCGCGAGGGTTTCGTGCATCTCCCTCGAGACAGATCCATGGCTCATCGCCTGGGTAGTGAAGCGCCGGACGATCGCTTCGACGGGCTCCACGTCGTCCAACGGCAGCGGCTTCTCGGCCTTCTTGAGGGTCAGGAGGTCACGCAGATTACACGCCGGCCTCTCCTCGACCTGCCGGGTGTACTCCTCGAACGCCTCGAAGCTCTCGGTCCGCACAGCCTTGTGCAACGCCTTGAAGACCGAGGGGTTATGGGCGTGGTACTCGCCGGCTTTCCGGAAGCGGTAGATGCCGCGGTCGACGAGTCCCTCCTGCTCGCCGAACGCCTCGGCGTGGAGTCGCAGGACGTCGATGGCGAAGGTCTCGATTCCCGCCCCGCCGATCCGGCTGGGAGTGCCGTAGAAGTATCTCTCGATCACGTCGCGATCGACGCCCACTGCCTCGAAGATCTGGGCGCCCCGGTAGGAGCTGATGGTCGAGATGCCCATCTTCGACATGATCTTCAAGAGGCCCTTCTCGACGGCCTTCACGTAGTTGGCGACCGCCTCTTCCCCGCTCACCGCGATCTCGGCCTTCGCCGAGGCGGCGTCGCGAGCCGTGGCGAATGCCAGGTAGGGGTGGATCAGCGCGGCACCGTAGCCGATCAGGCAGGCGTAGTGATGGTCCTCGCGCGGTTCGCCCGTGTCGCAGACGATCGCCGCCTTGGTCCTGCGCCCCACCAGCAGGAGCCGGTGGTGAACCGCGCCGACCGCCAGTAGCATCGGCACCGGAGCCCACTCGGGGCCAACTGTCCGGTCGGAGAGGATGAGAACCGAAACGCCCGCTTCGACCTCCTCCTGGGCCCGGTCCGCGAGCTCCTCGAGGGCGTTCAGCAACCCCTCTGGGCCCTCCGAAACGGGGAAACGGGCGTCGAGCGTCGCGGTACCGAGGTACTCCTGCTGCTTGAGCCAACCGAGCTGTCCGTCGTCGATGATCGGCGACTCGAAGCGCATCACCCGCGCTGCCTCGGGCTCCTCCTCGAGGAGGGAGGCGCGGGGGCCGAGGATGGTGGAGAGGGACATCACCAGCCGCTCTCGAAGGGGGTCGATGGGGGGGTTAGTGACCTGGGCGAAGCGCTGCTTGAAGTAGCGGTAGAGTCCCTGTGGCTGCTCGGAGAAGACCGCCAGCGGCGTGTCGTCGCCCATCGAACCCACCGGCATCTCGGCTGCGCCCGCCATCGGCTCGAAGATCCGGTCGTAATCCTCCTTCGAATAGCCGAAGAGCCGCTGCAGAGCGCTCAGCTCTACTGCCTCGGGCATCCCTTCGCCACCTGCCCCTTCGGACCGTTCGGTGTCGATCCGGTAGCGCTCGACCCACTCACGGTAGGGGCGGCGCCGCGAGTAGCGCTCCTTTATCTCGGCGTCCCGCAGCAGTTTCCCCTCGAGGGTGTCGACAGCGAGCAAGCGTCCCGGGCCCAGGCGCCCCTTCTCGACGACCTGGTCGTCTGGCAACGAGACGAGGCCGGCTTCCGAGCCTACGATCACCAGCCCGTCTGCCGTTATCCAGTACCTCTGCGGGCGCAGCCCGTTCCTGTCGAGCCCCGCGACCGCGTAGCGGCCGTCGCTCAGGGCCAGGGCGGCCGGACCGTCCCACGGCTCCATCAGGGCGGCGTGGTAGCGGTAGAAACCCTCCAGCTCGGGTGTAACGGCGGGATCGTTCTCGTACGCCTGCGGCACCATCATCATCAGCGTGTGCAGCAGGTCGCGGCCGGAGAGGGCGAGCAGTTCGAGGGCGTTGTCGAGCGCTCCGGAGTCGCTGCCGCCCGCCTCGATCACCGGCAGCAGGTCGCGAATCTCGCTCCCCCACACGTAACTCGACATCCGCGGTTCACGGGCACGCATGAAGTTGACGTTGCCCTGCAGGGTGTTGACCTCGCCGTTGTGCGCCAGGAACCGGAACGGCTGGGCTAGCGACCAGCGCGGCAGGGTGTTGGTGCTGTAGCGCTGGTGGAATACGGCGATCGCCGTGTCGAAGTCGGGATCGGCCAGGTCGCAGTAGAAGTTGGCGAGCTGATCGGCGACCATCAGCCCCTTGTAGACGATGGTCCTGCTCGAGAAGGAGGTGATGTAAGCCCGTCCCAGGCCGGCCTCGGCGAGCCGCCGTTCTATCCGCTTCCGGGTGAGGTAGAGGGTCCGCTCGAAGGCGTCGTCGGAGAGCCACTGCGGCCTCCCCAGCAGCACCTGACGGATGACCGGGCGGCGGCTGCGCGACTCCTCGCCCAGGGCGCTGTCGTCCAGCGGGGGAACTCGCCACATCAGCCTTTGCAGGGGTGAGCGGGCGATCTCATCGCGGATGAGCGCGTAGATCTTCTTGTAGGGGGCGTCGTTGGCTACGAAGAAGGTGCCCACTGCCAGGTCCCGGTCGCGGTCCAGGTGGATCCCCTGGGCTTCGAGGTCGCGGCGGAAGAGTCGGTGCGGGATCTGCGTGAGGACTCCCGCGCCGTCGCCTGACCGGCCATCGGCGCTTACCGCGCCACGATGGGCGAGGTTCTGGAGCGCGCCGAGAGCGTGAACCAGCACGTCGTGGCTACGACGGCCACCGGAGTGTGCGACGAAGCCCACGCCGCAAGCGTCGCGTTCCCCCGGCCAGGCCAGTTCGGTGAAATCGGACAGGCGCTGGAATGGGTCAGGCATGGCTACTCTCCCTGATGATGGAACACGACGTCCGCTAGGGACGGAAGGGGCGATTCTCGGCTTGCAGATGGACCGCATAGGCGTGCATCGACTGGCAATTCTCTTCGGGATCGGGTGGGCGCCAGCGGCCGTGGAGGAGATATTACCGTCGTGGGAGGCGGTTGGTCAATCGACCGAGGGTCGCTACATCCCTCGGTCTCGACGGCATCCTACGGCCCCGGCCGGTTTCCGCCGACGATTTCGTGGGCCGGCGAACCGATGTCCCTTCGAAGGCAAGGCGGGAGCGCCTCGGTACATAGATATGCACCGACTCGGAGTGCGGGCCGAACTCGCGATCTTCAGGCTCGGCCCACCACTCGCTCCCGAGCGGCCCCGTCGGCCCGAGCCGCTGCTGCCGGTTCGAGTGGAACCACCCCATCCTTATGGAGCTTGTACTCGAGGGCGTCGAGCAGCGCCTCGTAGGAGGCGTTGATGATGTCGAAGCTGGCGCCTACGGTCCCCCAGGTCTCGTCACCGTCGCTCGTCTCGAGTTGCACCCTGACCACGGCAGCCGTCCCGGTCTCGGGACCGTCGAGAACCCTCACCTTGTAGTCGACCAGCCGCAGGGCCTCGACCGCCGGGTAGAAGCGCGATAGCGCCTTCGTCAAAGCCCGGTCGAGCGCGTTGACGGGACCCTGCCCGTCGGAGGCCGTGTGCTCCAGTACGCCGCCGACCTCGAGTTTGATCACCGCTTCGCAGCGGGGCTCGCTCTCCCCTTCACGCTTGTCCATGATGACCGAGAAGCCGTGCAGGGTGAAGTAGGGGCGGTAGTCGCCGCGGACCTTCCGGGACAGCAGCTGGAAGGAAGCCTCGGCCCCTTCGAAGGCGTAGCCGCGGTTCTCCAGCTCCTTGAGACGTGACACTACGTCGCGACTGGCGCTGCCGCCCGCCGAGAACTCCTCGCCGTACTCCTGCGACTTCGCCAGCACGTTGGCCCGTCCAGATAGCTCGGAGAGCAGGACCCGCCGGCTGTTCCCCACCAGCTCGGGAGCAAGATGCTCGTACGTCTCGGGCCTCTTGTTCACCGCCGACACGTGGATGCCACCCTTGTGGGCGAAGGCCGCGTCGCCCACGAATGCGGCCCGAACGTTCGGCTGCAGGTTGGCACGCTCGTCAACGAAGCGGGAGAGCTCGCGCAAGCCGGAGAGTCGTTGCGGCTGCGGCCGCCCGAGCTTGAAGGCCAGGTTGGGAACGATCGAGATCAGGTTGGCATTGCCGCACCGTTCACCGTAGCCGTTGATGGTGCCCTGCACCTGGCTGGCTCCCGCCTCGACCGCCGCCAGGCTGTTGGCCACCGCCAGTTCGCTGTCGTTGTGGGCGTGGATGCCGACCGGCAATCCGAAGCGGTCTCTGACCTCCCTGATGCGGGCGCCTACCTCGGCCGGCAGGGTCCCACCGTTCGTGTCGCACAGGACCAGCGTGGAGGCCCCGGCGCCAGCCGCGGCGGCCAGTGTGGCGAGGGCGTACTCCGGATCGGCGCGGTAGCCGTCGAAGAAGTGCTCGGCGTCGTAGACGACCTCGCGACCGTTGCTCCTGAGGAACGAGACCGAGCGTTCGATCATCGAGAGGTTCTCCTCCAGCGACACCCCCAGCGCGTGAGTTACGTGCATCGTCCATGACTTGCCGAAGATCGTTACTACCTCGGTACCCACCTCCAGCAACCGGATCAGGTTCTCGTCCTCCTCCGCGGCGGAGTCACGCCGGCAGGTTGACCCGAAAGCGGTGAGACGCGCGTTGACGAGGGGTACATCGCGCATCCGCTCGAAGAAGGAGACGTCCTTCGGGTTGGAGCCCGGCCAGCCCCCCTCGATCAGATCGACCCCGAAGGCGTCGAGTCGCCTGGCGATAGCTACCTTGTCCTCGCTCGTGAAGTTGACGGCGAGGCCTTGGGTGCCGTCGCGAAGGGTGGTGTCGTAGATCTCGAGGGGCTCGTTCATGGACACACCTCAGGGGGTGGAGACCTTCTCCTCGGCCTGGGCGACTCCGGCGGCGAGTTTGTTGAGGACGTCGACATAGGCGAGTACCGAGGCCTCGACCACGTCGGTGGAGAGGCCGCGCCCATGCACCTGGCGGCCATCGCTGCTCACCCGGATGGAGACCTCGCCCAGCGCGTCCTTGCCGGCGCCGACGCTGCGGATCTCGTACGATTCGAGAGTCACCGGCACCTGGCTGATCCGCTCGACGGCCTTGTAAGCGGCGTCGACCGGCCCGTCTCCGGTGGCTGCCTCCTCGTAGGTTCCGGTGTCGGTCGTCAGTCTGACGGTGGCGACCGGAGTCAGGGCGGTTCCCGACTGGAACTGCACCGCCAGCAACCGGTAGGTCTGCGGCACCCTGGTCGTCTCGGCGTCGACGAGCGCTCTGATGTCCTCGCTGGTCACCCGGCTCTTCCTGTCGCAGAGGTCCTTGAACTGCCGGAAGAGGATGTTCACCTGCTCGTCGCCGAGGTTCGGGTAGCCTAGCTCCTCGAGCGACTGGCGGAACGCCCTGCGGCCGGAGTGCTTGCCCATGATCAGCACGCCGGCGTCACGTCCCACCGTCTCGGCGCTCATGATCTCGTACGTCTCGACGGCCTTGATGACGCCGTCCTGGTGGATGCCCGACTCGTGGGCGAACGCGTTGTCGCCGACGACCGCCTTGTTGGGCGGCACCACCATGCCGGTGTACATCGCTACCTGACGAGAGCTCCGGTAGATCTCGCGGGTGTTGATCGAGGTCGTGTGCTGCCAGAAGTCGCGTCTGGTCTCGAGCGCCATCACGATCTCCTCGAGCGAGGCGTTGCCGGCCCGTTCGCCGATGCCGTTCACGGTGCATTCGATCTGGGTGGCGCCGTTCATCACGCCTGCCAGACTGTTGATGACGGCGCAGCCGAGGTCGTCGTGGCAGTGGGTGCTCACGTCCACGTTCTCGATGCCCGGTACCCGTTCGCAGATGGTCCGCACCAGCTCGCCGTACTCCCACGGCATCATGTAACCCACAGTGTCCGGGATGTTGATCGTCGTCGCTCCGGCCGCGATCGTCTCGGTGAAGATGCGAACCAGGAACTCAGGGTCCGACCTGCCCGCGTCCTCGGCACTGAACTCGACGTCGTCGACGAACGATTTCGCCAGTTCGACCGCGGCTACCGCCCGTTCCACTACCTGGTCGGGCGTCATGACCAGCTTCTTCTCCATATGGATGGGGCTGGTCGCGATGAAGGTGTGGATCCGGGGCCGCTTCGAGTCGGCCACCGCCTGAGCGGCCCGTTCGACGTCCCCGTGGTTGGCTCTGGCCAGGCCCGCGACGGTCACCCGGTCGGACTCCTCACCGATCGCCCGGGCGATCTCCCGCACCGCCTGGAAGTCGCCTTCCGAGGCTACCGGGAAGCCGGCCTCGATGACGTCGACCCCCAACCTGGCGAGCTGCCGGGCGATCTCCACTTTCTCCTTGGTGTTGAGCGCTACTCCGGGCGACTGTTCTCCGTCGCGCAACGTGGTGTCGAAAATCTTTATGTGGGCCATCTGGCAATGGCTCCTTTCGGGTACGAGCGGGCTTGTTCAGGCGGCGAGCGAAGGGGACGACCCGGGTAGTCGGTGTAGGGAGCCGAAGCCCCACCGGCCCTCCCGCCGCCGCTTCCACCTGTCGCTGCTCGTCCTGCTCACGCGCGCTCCTTCAACCCTGATTCGTTCGCGCCTGCTCCTCGGGCGCGGCGATGAACGGCATCATCTTGCGGAGCCGCCTGCCGACCTTCGACACGAGGCTCTCTTCGGTGTTGCGCCTTCCGGTGGAGAGCGTCGGCTGCCCCACCTGATTCTCGAGGAGGAACTCGCGGGCGAAGGCGCCGCTCCTGATCTCGGCCAGCACCCGCCGCATCTCGGCCCGGGTCTCGTCGGTGACGATCCGCTTGCCGGTCGCGTAGTCGCCGTACTCGGCCGTGTTCGAAACCGAGTAGCGCATCCGCTCGAAGCCGCCCTCGTAGATGAGGTCGACGATCAGCTTCATCTCGTGAACGCACTCGAAATAGGCGATTTCCGGCTGGTAGCCGGCCTCCACCAGCGTCTGGAACCCACTCTGCATGAGAGCGGTAATGCCACCGCAGAGGACCGCCTGCTCGCCGAACAGGTCGGTCTCGGTCTCCTCTGCGAAGGTCGTCTCGATGACCCCTCCCCTGGTTCCGCCGAGCGCCTTGGCGTAGGCCAGCGCCCGCTCCTTGAGCGTGCCGCTGGCGTCCTGGTGCAGGGCCAGGAGGCAGGGAACTCCGGCCCCTTGCGTGTAGACACGGCGAACCAGGTGCCCCGGTCCCTTGGGTGCAACCATGAACACATCCACGCCCTCGGGCGCCTTCACCTGGCCGAAGTGGACGTTGAAGCCGTGAGCGAACGCGAGGGCGTTGCCTGGTTCGAGGTGCGGCTCGATCTGCTCCCGGTAGATGCGCCCCTGGACCTCGTCGGGCAGGAGGATCATCACGATGTCGCCGGCCCTGGCGGCTTCCGACACCCCCATGACCTTGAGCCCGGCTCCTTCGGCTTCCCTCCACGACGCAGACTCGCGGCGCAGGCCCACGACCACGTCGCATCCCGATTCCTTGGCGTTGAGCGCGTGGGCGTGTCCCTGCGAACCGTAGCCGATGACGGCGATCGTCTGTCCCTGGAGGTGCTCTAAGTTGGCGTCGGAGTCGTAGTAAATATTGGGCATCGCGGTAGTGTGATTCCTTCCTTCGTTCGGTTCGAGCTTCGCTTCGGTCGCGAGCTCAGGGGGCGGAGAGGGTCAGGCGACCTTCTGGATGGGGCGGTGGGAGCGGTTGTCGCTGCTGGTGCGGGAGAGGGCGACCCGGCCGGTTCGGGTCAGTTCGATGATCCCGAACGGCTGCATCTGTTCGATGAATGCGCTGATCTTGTTCTCGTCACCGGTGACCTCGAAGATCAGGGCGTCACGGTGGACGTCGATGATGCGCGCGCGGAAATCCTGGGCGACCTGTCTCATCTCGACCCGATCGTCAGGAGAGCGGACCGCCACCTTGATGAGCATTAGCTCGCGGCCAACGTAGGGAGCCTCGCTGTGGTCGATCACCTTGATCACGTCGATGAGCTTCTGCAGCTGCTTCTCGACCTGCTCGACGGTGTCGTCCTCGCCGCTTACGACGAAAGTGGTACGGGAAACGCCCGGCTGCTCGGTCTGAGCGACCGAGAGGCTCTCGATGTTGAAGGCTCGGCGGGCGAAGAGTCCGGCGATACGGACCAGCACGCCGGGCTGGTCGCGCACGGTGACGCTCAGCACGTGGCGGTGCACCATCAGGCGACCACCTCTTCCTGCGCGTTCTCACGATCTTCGGGATCCTGGTCGCCAAGGATCATCTCGTCGACGCCGGCGCCGGCAGGGATCATCGGGAACACCTTCTCCGACTCGTAGACGACACAGTTGAGCAGAACGGGCTTGCGCGCGGCCAACGCATCGGCGATGGCCTGGCGAGCGCTGTCGCGATCGAAGACGTTGTGTCCTTCGACCCCGTACGCTTCGGCCAGCTTGGCGAAGTCGGGGTTGCTGTCGGCGAGGAATACCTCGCTGTAGCGCTGGGCGTGGAACATCTCCTGCCACTGCCGCACCATCCCCAACACCCCGTTGTTGCATATGGCGATGACGATCGGCAGCTGGTGCTTGAAGACCGTCGCCAGCTCCTGGATGTTCATCTGGATGCTGCCGTCCCCCGAAACCACGACCACCGGTTCGTCGGGACGCGCGAAGGCGGCTCCGATGGCAGCGGGCAGCCCGAAGCCCATGGTCCCAAGTCCCCCCGAAGTAATGAACGAGCGTGGCCTGTTGGTGGTGAAGAGCCGCGCCGCGAACATCTGGTGCTGCCCCACATCGGTGGTGACTATGCACTCCCCGCCCGCGGCGTCGCGCAGCATCTCGATGACCTCCTGCGACACCAGCGGCTTGTCGCGCTTGTAGCGTTCCCGGTAGGAGCCCTTCCACTCGTCGAGCTGCTTCCACCACTCCTCTATCTCGAGCGGCTCGAGCTCATCGGCGAGCCTGGGCAGGACGTCCTTCAGATCTCCGACGACGGGCACGTGCGCTTTCACCAGCTTGGAGATCTCGGCCGGATCGATGTCGATGTGCACGACCGTCGCATTGGGAGCGAAGCGCGAGAGCTTGCCGGTCACCCGATCGTCGAAGCGGAGGCCGGCCCCGATGATGAGGTCGCAGTGGGTGATGGCGCGGTTCGCCGAGACGGTACCGTGCATGCCGGGCATGCCGAGGGAGTTGGGGGCGCCGTAGGGGTAGGCGCCGATCCCCATCAGGGTAGTGATGACGGGGATGCCGGTCCTCTCCACGAAGGCCGAGACCTCCTCTGCGGAGGCCTGGGCGCCGCCACCCACCATCATCACCGGTCGCTTCGCCTCGCCGATGGCCTTCGCGGCACGGCGGATCTGCCCCGCATGCCCCTTGATGGTGGGCCGGTAGCCGGGAAGGTCGACGGTGACGTCGAAGGAGCCTTCGAACGGCGCCTGCTGAACGTCCTTGGGGATATCTATGAGTACGGGTCCAGGACGGCCGGTGGTGGCGATGTGGAACGCCTCTGCGACTATCCTGGGGATGTCCTCGACCCGTTTGACCAGGTAGTTGTGCTTGGTGACGGGGAGGGTGATGCCGTAGACGTCCGCCTCCTGGAAGGCATCGGTGCCGATGAGCGGGTTGGCCACGTTGCCGGTGATTGCCACCAGGGCCGAGGAGTCCATCATCGCCGTGGCCAGGCCCGTCACCAGGTTGGTGGCGCCGGGTCCGCTGGTGGCGAAAGTGACGCCGCAGCGCCCACTGGCACGGTAGTAGGCGTCAGCAGCGTGCGCTGCGGCCTGCTCGTGGCGCATGAGGATGTGACGGATCCTGGAGTCGTACAGGGCGTCGTAGATGGGCATTATCGCGCCACCGGGAAGCCCGAAGACGGTATCTACACCTTGCCTCTCGAGCGCCGTTAGCACGGCAGCCGCTCCGGTCATCTGGGGTCTGCTCTTTCCCATCACTTCCTCCTGTTGCCCGGCGCCCGTATCGGCCGGTGCCTAAGCAAAAAACCCGCCAACTCTGTGGTTGGCGGGGTGGAAAACGTCTCTATGTCGTGGAACTAGACGACGGTACCCCGCGGCGCTAGGCCTAGGATGTGCGCGATCCTGGTGGCGGGTACGAGTTTCACTGGCGGCGAGTATAAGGGGTGCTAATGTGAGTGTCAAGCACGGTTTCTCGGGGAGTCGCGGCTCTCCGGACCCGCTTTCGGAGGCTTTTCTGCCGATTTCGGGACGCTGCCGGATACCCGTTTCGCTGCGGCACTTCGTGGGCCTCTCCCACGTTTCGCGGAAACCGAGGCAGCATAATGCCGTCGATTGATCAGCGTCGCGCGTAGCTCTTTTGCGTCCAGCAGCCGAGGAGGTTGACGATCGAAACTCTACGAGTATCCGGCACTTCGAGACCGAACTCGGTCGCGGGTGCGATCGCTGCCCTTTTGAGGAACGAGGGCGAGGTCGAGGTGCAGGCCATCGGGCCGCATGCCGTGAACCAGGCCGTCAAAGCGATCGCCATCGCTCGCAGCTATATCGAGGCGGACGGGCTCGATCTGACCACCCGGCCGTCGTTCGTCAAGCTCGAACTGCAGAGCGAGGAGCGTACGGCGGTGCGCTTCGCGGTCCAGCGCGTCGACCTCGAGGAGCCGTCGGAGGCGAACCACTCCCCCATCGAGCTCTAGGCCGAGGGGAGCTCGGGCCGGAGGGAAGCAGGCAGCGTCGTTCGCCGCCAGCCGCGAGGCAGTGGCCTTGAGAGTGGCGGGCGGCCACCCGTCCGGTCGACTACCTGAACCAGGAAATCTGAGTATACTATTGTCATATCGGGCTCGGGGAGGGCGGCCGCGAAGGCAGCCCGACCGAGTTCTACCTCTGAGGAGGAGTGACTGAGAGTGGGATTCTACTTTATTGCGATAGTAGCCTTCATCGGCTCGATGCTGGTGCAGTGGTATCTGCGCAACACCTACGGCAAGTGGATGAAGAGGGCCAACGCCTCGGGCCTCACCGGGCGCGAAGCGGCCCTGGCGATCCTCGACGCGAACGGTGTCCGGGATGTCAAGGTCGAGATGGTCAAAGGCCAGCTTACCGACCACTACGACCCCACCCACAAGACGGTGCGGCTCTCGGAGGCCAACTACGGTCGCGCCAGCGTCGCCGGCATGGCGGTGGCGGCTCACGAGGTGGGTCACGCTCTGCAACACGCGCGGGGCTACGCGCCGCTCGCCTGGCGAACCTCGATACTGCCCATCGCCAGCATCGGCAGTCAGTGGGGGCCCATGCTCGCCATGTTCGGATTGTTCCTAGGTGGAGGGCCGAACATTCTGCTCACCATCGGCATCTGGCTCTTCGCCGGGGCGGTGCTCTTCCACATCGTGACCCTGCCCATCGAGTTCGACGCGAGCCGGCGAGCCCTCGCCCAACTGGACCAGCTCGGGATCGTCACCAGCCAGGACTCGGGGGGCGCTCGGTCGGTCCTCACGGCGGCAGCTCTTACCTACGTGGCCGCGGCGGCGACATCTATCGCCTACCTCCTCTACTTCATCACCGCGAGCCGGAGGTAGCGGCGGCACCGGGAACGACGAGTTCGGCCAGAAGATTGGCAGTGGAAGCGTTGCGCCGCGTTCATCGCGGCGCTTTCGCTGCACCCTCGATCTCTTCCCTGCTGGGCCGGCTCACCGACGGTCGTGAGCGTGCTCTGCTCACCGACCTCGTCTACGGCACGCTGCGCCACGAGATCCTCCTCGACGCCTGCCTGGCGCCCCTGCTCCGGAACCCGGAACGGCTGCCGGCCGACGTGCGGAACGCGCTGCGGGCGGGCAGCTACGAACTGCTCGTGCGCAAAACCGCGCCGCATGCGGCGGTCGCCGAGTGGGTAGAGGTCGTGAAGTCGCTGTCCACCCGGCTCTCCGGACTCGCCAACGCCGTGCTGCGCAGAGCCCGGATACCGGAGGAGCTGCCGCCTCATCTCCGCTGCTCACTACCGCAGTGGCTCTACCTTCGGTTCCGCGAGCTGCTCGGCGATGAGGCCGACGCAGCCGGGCTGGGGATGCTCGAACCAGAGCCGCTCTGGCTGACGGCGTTCCCGGGCGACGGCCGGAACGATCCGGCACAGGTCCTGGCCGCCCAGGGCTGCGAGGTGCGCCCCGGACCCTTGCCCGGAACTCTCGCGGTCCGCCCGTCCCGGCCACTCGGAGAACTCGAAGCTTTCACGGGTGGACTCGTTCAACCGCAGAACCCGGCGTCCCTCCTGCCGGCGATCGCCTTGGGGGCGAAGGAGGGAGAAAGGGTCCTCGACCTGGCGTCCGGCAACGGTATCAAGGCGGCTCAGCTGGCCGCCGCCGGGGCGTTGGTCGAGGCTTTCGAGGTCGATCCCCGCAAGGTCGAGCGCGCCCGGTCCAACCTTCGCCGGCTGGGACTCGAGGTGGAGCATCATGTGGCGGACCTCCGGCAACCCCCTGGTGCCGAGGCTGCGCCCAAGGTCCTGCTCGATGCGCCGTGCAGCGGTACCGGCACCCTGCGCGGCAATCCCGAGATCAAGCTGCGGCTCGACGGAGCCGCGGTAGCCGAGCTGGCACGGTTGCAGAGCGACCTGCTCGACACGGCCGCGAAGCTCACCGAGCCGGGGGGCCGCCTCGTCTACTCGGTTTGCGCGCTCACGCCCGAGGAAGGCCCTGACCAGGTCGAACGGTTCCTGAGGCGGCATCCGGAGTTCCGGCCCGAGGCGCTCGCGCTACCGCTGCCGCTGCGAAGCGCCGGCGCGGGAGGCGTGGTTCCGCCCATCGGCGGTCTCGACGGCTTCTTCGTCGCCAGCCTCCGGATGGAGCGTGCCTGAGCGGCGGCCGTGCCTGAGACCGGGGTCAGCCATCTTACGGTAGGGCACATGGCGTCAGGGTTTACTAAGCCATGGATTGGGAACTTCCCGTCATTGCCCTCCGTACCCAGGTAGTGCTTCCGAGGACCCTGGAGAACGTCGATGTAGGTAGGCCCAAGTCGAAGCGGGCCCTCGAGGAAGCGCAGGCAGCGGACAACCGGGTGCTCTTGGTGGTGCAGCGCGAACCACGGATCGACGATCCCAGTGGCGAGCAGCTCTACTCGGTTGGCACCCTGGCCGTGGTGAAGCAGGTGATCCGCCTGCCCGACGACACCCTCCAGGTGCTCGTCGAAGGGCGTGAACGAGCCTCCATCGACTCCTTCCTGCCCGGCACGACCTTGCGTGCTCGGGTCACGACCATCAACGAGACCCAGGGCGGGGCCGACGAAGCGCGCACCAGGGCCCTGATAGAGCAGGTGAAGTCGGCTTTCGCCGAGTACGCCCAGCAGAACAAGAACCTCCGCCTCGACTCTTTCCACCTCGAGAACCTCCGCAGTCTCAAGGAGCCGGGTCCGCTGGCAGACGTAGTCGCCAAGTACGCTACCTGGGAGGTAGCCGACAAGCAGGCGGTGCTCGAGGAAGCCGACGCCACCAAGCGCATCGAGCTCGTCTTCGGATTCCTCTCCCGCGACCTGGAGCGCTTCGACACCGAGAAGCAGATCAGCGCCCGGGTGAAGCAGCAGATGGACTCGAACCAGCGGGAGTACTACCTCCGCGAGCAGATGAAGGCGATCCAGCGCGAGCTGGGCGGCGACGAGGCATCGGAAGGCGAGGAGCTTCGCAAGAAGGTCGAAGAGAAGAACATGCCCGAGGAAGCCCGTGAGCGGGCCCTCAAGGAGATCGAACGGCTGGAGAAGATGGCCGGTGGTTCGCCCGAAGCGACCGTGGTGCGAACCTACCTCGACGTCCTGCTCGATCTGCCCTGGAGCGAAGCCGACGAAGAGCGGCTCGACATCTCTCACACCGAGAAGATCCTCAACGACGATCACTACGCGCTGGAGGAGCCCAAGGAGCGGATCCTCGAGTTCCTGGCCGTACGGCAGCTGACCAAAGATGTGGAGGAGTCTCGCTACAAGGCGCCGATCCTCTGCCTCGTCGGGCCGCCCGGCGTCGGCAAGACCTCCCTGGGCAAGTCGATCGCCCGCAGCCTCAACCGTGAGTTCGTGCGCATGTCACTTGGCGGGGTACGCGACGAAGCCGAGATCCGCGGCCACCGGCGCACCTACATCGGTTCGCTGCCGGGCCGCATCATCCAGGGGATGAAGACCGCCGGAAAGATCAACCCGGTCTTCCTGCTCGACGAGGTCGACAAGATGACCGCTGACTTCCGCGGCGATCCCTCCTCGGCCCTGCTCGAGGTGCTCGACCCGGAGCAGAACGACACCTTCTCGGACCACTACCTGGAGATCCCGTACGACCTTTCGAAGGTCATGTTCATCACCACCGCGAACACGCTCCAGAGCATCCCGCGGCCCCTGCTCGATCGCATGGAAGTCATCCAGATCCCCGGTTACACGCTCGACGAGAAGGTGCAGATCGCTCGTCGTTACCGGGTGCCGCAGCAGCTCAAGGACCACGGTCTCGAGGGGAAGCTGGAGATAACCGACGACGCCGTGCGGCGGATCATCACGGAGTACACGCGTGAGGCAGGCGTGCGGAACATGGACAGGATGATCGCGAAGGCCGCTCGCAAGTCGGCCAAGGAGTACCTCAGCGAAGCCTGGGAGGGCGTGCGCAAGGTGGGAGCCGACGAGATCCGCGAGCTCCTGGGCGTGCCGCCGTTCCGCGACGACAAGGCCGAGAAGCAGCCGCAGGTTGGCCTCGCCCACGGCCTCGCCTGGACCTCGGTCGGCGGCGTCACCCTCGACATCGAAGCCGTCTCGGTTCCGGGCAAGGGGAAGGTCTCGCTCACCGGTCAACTGGGTGAGGTGATGAAGGAGAGCGCGCAGGCCGGCATCGCCTACCTGCGCAATCATTCGGCCAGGTTCAACCTTCCGGCCGACTTCCATGAGACCCGCGACCTCCACGTGCACGTGCTCGAGGGCGCCACGCCCAAGGATGGCCCCTCTGCCGGCATCGCCATCGCGACCGCAGTGATAAGCGCCCTCACCGGCCAACCCTTGCGGGGCGATGTGGCCATGACCGGGGAGATCACCCTGCGCGGCAGGGTGCTGCCGATCGGCGGCGTGAAGGAGAAGCTGCTCGCTGCGCACCAGGCGGGCATCAAGGAGGTCATCCTCCCCGAGGCGAACGAGGCCAACCTCGAGGACGTCCCCGAGGCGATCCTCGGTGACCTCAAGGTGATCCCGGTGAAGGACTTCCAGGAGGTCTTGCAGATAATGCTGCTGCCCGAGGAGGAAGAGGCCGCGTTCGTGCCCCCGAAGGGGGACGAAGGGGATCGCGCCTCGCCCTCGGCCAGGCTCTGAAGAGCGACGCGCCGGCCCTGGACTCACCGCCAGCGTCGCCACTCGCGTCGGCTGGAACGTCGAAGCCCCTCGGTATCGAACCGAGGGGCTTTCCCACGTTCAGGAGACCGCGCTCCTGGTCTGGATCTCGAACAGCCGCCGGTAGAGCCCCCGGCGCTGCAGCAGTGTCTGGTGGTCGCCCCACTCGACCACGCGGCCGTCCTGCAGCACGTAGATGGTGTCGGCGCCCCTGATCGTCGAGAGCCGGTGAGCGATGACGATGCTGGTCAGTTCACGACGGCGAGAGAAGTAGCCTGTTAGCGCGTCCTGGATGACGGACTCCGATTCGCTGTCGAGGCTGGAGGTCGCCTCGTCGAGCACGAGGATGGAAGCACCTTTGAGGATGGCGCGAGCGATGGCCACCCGCTGTTTCTGGCCGCCGGAGAGTTTCACCCCGCGCTCGCCGATCTCGGTGTCGAAGCCCTCGGGCAGCGCCTCGATGAAACCGCTGGCATTGGCGAGGTCGGCAGCTCGGCGCACCTCTGCGTCTTCCGCTACCGGTCGCGCGTAACGGATGTTCTCGCGGACGCTCCCGGAGAAGAGGGTGGGTTCCTGCGGCACCACCGCCACCGCCCGGCGGACCGCTTCCAGACGGTACTCGCGCAGATCAGTGCCGCGCACGGTGATGCTGCCCTGTTGAGGATCGTAGAGCCGTGAAAGGAGCCGGCCCACCGTCGTCTTGCCCGCGCCCGAGGGGCCGACCAGCGCGACGGTCGTGCCCGCCGGGATCGTGAGGTCGAGGCCGCGCAGGGCCCACTCCCCCTCGGCAGCCTCGGGGTAGCGGAAGTGAACCGATCGGAAGCGGATCTCTCCGCCCTCGAACTCCTCCTCACCCCCGCCGGACTCCGGCTTCTCTTTCAGCAGTTCGTCGACGCGATCGAGGGCCGCCACTCCGGCCTGCAATACGTTGTTGAAGTTGAGGACGAGTCGGACCGGACCGACGAGGTTGTTCAGGTAGAGCAGGAAGGCCGTCAGTTCGCCCGTGGTCAGTCCCGCTGCGCCGCCACCGCCGCCGCTGGCGATCAGCCAGCCTCCGACCAGGACCAGGGCTCCCACGCCCATCTCGGATGAGAGGCCCACGCCCGCCTGCATGTAGCCGACCTGGCGGCGCCGCCTGAGGTTGAGCTGCCGGTACCGCTGGCTCTCCTGCTCGAAACGCCGGAACTCGCCAGCCTCACCGGTGAACATCTTGACCACGGCGATATTGCCTATCGCTTCCGAGGCCACTGCGGTCATCTCCCCCACCCGCGCCCTGACCTGACGGGCGAGACGGCGCAGAGGGCCTTGGAAGAAGACGGTGAAGAAGCCCATCACCGCCACGATCAGAAGGCTGATCGTCGCGAGCAGCCAGTTCATCACGAAGAGGATGACGGTGACCACGACGATACTGAAGAGCTGTCCCACGATGCGAGTCGCCCCAGCCTGGATCATCGACTCGAGAGCATTGACATCGGAGACGACGCGGGACACCAGCGAACCTGATCGCTCGCGGGTGAAGCGGCCGAGCGGCAGCGACAGCAGGTGGCTGTAGGCGTTGGCTCTCACGTCCTGGATGACTCTCTGGGTGAAGTCGTAGCTCAGGTACATGGCGGCGAACGAGAGGGCCTCGTTGACGATGTAGAACAGAGCCATCGCTGCCCCGGTGAGAAGGAACAGCCGGAGGCTGCCGTCGGGTATCACCGTGTCGATGACGAAGCGAACGAACTGTGGCGTCACCTGGGCCAATGCCGCGGAGATGGCGATGAGAACGGATAGTCCCGCCACCCGCCAGCGGTACGGCTTGAGCAGTCTTCCAAGTGCGGGCAGGGCGTTGGGCGGACGCTCCATCTAAACCACCGGCACGTAGCAACGAAGGATCTGCCCCTCGCCCTCCAGCCGGTACTCCCCCAGCGCGGCTGGCAGCACCACCGACGTGCCGGTCGCTAGCTCGAGCGCGCCCGTTGGGTGGCCCAGTTCGATGCGACCGTTGGTGACCGTGAGGATCTCCAGCGAGGCCGGGCTGGTCCCCAGCCGCAGCCGCCTACCCTGCGGTTCGACCGCCTCCATCCCGAAATGCTCGCTCTCCACCAGTAGGCGCCTGCCGACTTCGATATCGAGCGACATCACCTTGGGCATCCCGCCCTCGTCGTAGTTCATCACCGCCAGCGCCTGCTCGAGGTGCAGCTCGCGTTCCCGGCCCTGGGCGTCCCGTCGACCGTAGTCGTAGAGCCTGTAGGTCAGGTCGCTCGCCTGCTGGATCTCAAAGAGGAGGATCCCTGCGCCGATCGCGTGCACCGTTCCCACCGGGTTGTAGATGACGTCCCCCGGCGCCACCCGAACCCGCTTCAGGTACCTCTCGAGATCGCCGTCGGCGACCGCCTGGCGCACACGCCCTTCGCTCATCTCCCCCTGGAAGCCCCAGACGACCTGCGCCCCGGGCGCGCACGAGATGATGTACCACGCCTCCGCTTTTCCCAGGTGCCCGGTGGTCGGCTCGAAGCGCCGGGCGTATTCGTCGTCGGGATGCACCTGGATGGAGAGCGGCTTGGCGGCATCGATGAATTTCGCCAACAGCGGCACTTTCGTCCCGTAGCGGCTCAAGCTGGCGGTGCCGAGTAGCCAGGCGCCGGTCGCGTGGGCCACCTCGGCGAGCGTGCGGCCTGCGAACTCGCCGTTGCGGATCTCGTTTCCCTCGTATACCTGCCACGACTCGGCGAGCGGCTCGTCACCCCCCGCATCCTCGATGCCCAGATAGTCGGCCATCTGGGAGCCGCCCCAGAGCCGCCTGCTCAGGCGCCTCTCGAGCAGCAACGGGTAAGGTTCGTTCATCGTCATTTCCTCTCGAGGCAGTTCACCATCGGCCTCATCTTCACGCCCTCCACATCAGGCGAGCACGGGCAGGCGTTACGATGGGACCGGTTCAACTGATGCTCGATGCCCTCACAGCCTTCATCAACGGCGCGGGCCTGCTGGCTCCGCTCTACTACATCCTCTCGTACGTCGTAACGGCGTTGTTGCCGGTGGTGCCCACGCCACTCGTGGCGGCGCTGGGGGGTTCGGCCTTCGGCCTCGTGCCCGCCGTCCTCTACGGCATCATCGGACTGGGCCTCGGCGCCGTCATCAGTCTCACGCTCGCACGCGGCGTTGGCCGTCCCCTGCTTCGCAGACTCGTCAGGCCGAGCGTGCTCGAATCGTGGGAATCGCTCCTGGGCATCCGCTCCGTCTACGTCTGGGGTCTCATCTTCCTGATCTTCAATCTCGACTTCGCGGTCATGGTCTCCGGCCTTTCCACCCTGTCGTTGCGGCAGCTGTGGATCGCCGCGATGGTAACGCGCCTCCCCTGGGTGATCGCGAGCGCCTGGCTGGGCGACGAGGTGCTGGTGAGCGACAGCAACGCCCTGCTCCTGGCTCTCCTCCTGATACCGGCCATCTACCTGCTAGGACGATGGCGGCCCCGCATCCAGGCCTGGCTGCTCCACCTCCAGCGGAACAACGCGGCTGCTGGCACGGCGCAGCCAGCTTCACAGATTGCGGAGGCGCGGATCGAGGATATCTCTGATCGCGTCGCCGAGCAGGTTGAAGCCCACCACTGAGAGGAAGATCGCGAGGCCCGGGAAGATCGACATCCAGGGGGCCCGCACGAACTGGGCGAAACCGTCGCGGATCATCAGGCCCCACTCGGGCACCGGTGGTTGGGCCCCCAGACCCAGGAAGCCCAGCGCGGCGACGTCGAGGATCGCCACCCCTATCGACAGGGTGAGCTGGACTATCAGCGGCGAGAGGCTGTTCGGGAGGACGTGCCTGAACACCACCCTGGGAGCGCGGGCGCCCAACGCCTTGGCCGACTGGACGTACTCGCTCTCCTTGATAGAGAGGACCACCGAGCGCGTGAGGCGCATGTAGATGGGCACCTGGGTGATGCTGATCGCGATCAGCGCGTTGGTGAGACTGGGTCCCAGGATGGCGACGATAGCGATAGCCAGCAGTATCCCGGGGAACGCCATGAGGATGTCGATGAACCAGACTGCCAGCGTGTCGACCCAGCGGCCGAGGTAACCGGCGACAAGGCCCAGCAGAGTCCCCGCGACGAGGGAGAACGCTACGGCGATGAGGCCCACACGCAGACTGATGCGCCCCCCGTACCAGACCCTGGTGAACAGATCGCGGCCCAACTCGTCGGTTCCGAACCAGTGCTCCGCCGACGGCGCCTCGAGGCGAGCCCGCAGGTCGCGGTCGGTCGCCGGGTCGTAAGGGTGGACGACCGGCGCGATCAGCGACGCGATGCTGATGAAGGCGATGAGACCGAGGCCCACGACTCCGGTGGTGTGACGGAAGAAGCGGCTGAGGGCGCGTCTGGTCTGGCTGCGACCGCTGCCGGTGGCCGTGGATGCTTCTAGGGTCGCGCTGCTCACGTCGTTCCTCTCACTCGTACTGGATCCGCGGGTCGATGAGCCCGTAGGCGAGGTCGACCACGAGGTTGACGACGACGAAGATGGTGGCGATGAAGATGACCCCGCCCTGGATGATCGGGTAGTCGCGGGCCGAGATGGCGTCGAAAACCCAGCGGCCGATGCCGGGCCAGCTGAACACCGTCTCGGTGAGGATCGCTCCGGAGAGGAGCGTTCCGAACGACAGGCCGATCACGGTGACGACGGGCAGGAGAGCGTTCCTCAGGGCGTGCTTGTTGACCACCCGACGCTCCTCCAACCCCTTCGAGCGGGCCGTGCGAACGTAATCCTGACCCAGAACCTCGAGCATCGACGACCGGGTCATCCTCACGATGATCGCGAGCGGGATCGTGCCGAGGGCGATGGCCGGCAGTACCAGGTGCTTGAGGGCGTCCCAGAGGGCCGACAGGTTCCACCTGAGCAGCGAGTCGAGAACGTAGAAGCCGGTGATGGGCTCGAGCGAGAACTGGACTATCGGCGAGAGCCTGTGCCCCGGCGGCAACCAGCCCAGGTTCACCGAGAAGATGTAGATGAGGATTATCGCCAGCCAGAAGACCGGGAAGGAAACGCCCGACAGGGCCAGGGTGACGACTGCCGTGTCGGCAGCGGTGCCGCGCCGCAGAGCGGCCCAGACGCCGGCCGGAATGCCAACGGCCGTCGCGAAGAGCATCGCGAAGATGGTGAGTTCTACCGTCGCCGGGAAACGAGCCGCCAGACTGGTGGCGACAGGTATGTTGCTGAAGATGCTGCGCCCAAGGTCGCCCTGGACCAGATCGGTCATGTAGTCGAAGTACTGGGAGTCGAAAAGGTCGGCGAAATCGCCGCTCTCCCGGGCCGCCGCCATGTTGAGCCACAGCGGTCGCTCGAGACCCAGGTCCTGCCGCAGACGTTCGCGCAATGCCGGCGAGGAGCGCTGCCCGAGCATGGCTATTGCCGGGTCGCCTGGTATGACACGGGTGATGGCGAAAATGATGAGCGTCACACCGACGAGCACGGGTATGAGGCCGAGCAGTCGCCGGATGGCATATCCGGTCAATTCATCTCACTCCAATAGAAGCCGGGATCGTCTGCTCCTGACGTCGACGCTTCGGCGCCCGATTGCTCCACGGCCCGCAGTAAATATACGTGCTGACAGCAAGATAGCGCGGCAGGGGCGACGGATCGCCCCTGCCGGAAGGGACCTGCTTACTCCTTGCTCACCTCGTGCAAGCTCACCGAGCTGTAGCCGAGGGGGCTCATCACGAACCCTTCGATGTTGGAGCGGACAGCGTTGAGCGAGCGGTTGTGCGCCATCGGGATAGAAGGCACCTCTTCCGCCACGGTGTTGACCACCTGGGAGTAGAGTTCCGCGCGCCGATCAGGATCGGCGACCTGCCGAGCGGTGGTCAGCGCCTCGGTGACCTCGGGGCTGTCCCAGCCGAGCTGGTTCTCCTGCGCGTCCGGCCCGAAGAAGGTCATCAGGAAGTTGTCCGGGTCGGCGTAGTCGGCGTTCCAGCCGAGCATGTACATCGGGAACTTGCCGGTCGAGTAGTCGGCGAGGTAGGTGGTCCAGTCCTCGGTCATCAGCTGCGCGTCGATCCCGACGTCGGCCAGGTAGCTGGCCATCGTCTCGGCGATCGGCTGCGGGGCCGGGTAGTAAGGACGGCTCACCGGCATGTACCAGAGCTGGGTAGAGAAGCCGTCCGGGTAGCCCGCCTCGGCGAGCAGCTCGCGCGCGCGCTCCGGGTCGTAGTCGTACGGCCAGGGCTCACCATGGCCGAAGAGAGTGGGCGGCAGGTGGTCTTCGGCGACGACGCCCAAGCCCTGATAGAAGGCGTCCACGATCGCTTGCCGGTCGATCGCGTGCGCGATCGCCTGACGCACGAGCGGATCGTCGAGCGGTTCGTTGGCCTGGTGGAAGGCCAGGTAGCCTACGTTGAGTTCGGCCTCGGCGGTCACCGCCTCGAGATCGGGGTTGCTCTCGACCGCCTGGAGGTCGTCGGCAGCAAGCAGGACGGCGATGTCGATCGTGCCCGCCTGCAGTTCGGCGAGACGAGCGGTGGGCTCGGTGATCGGTCGGAAGAACACCCGCTCGACCTTGGCCGGGCCTCCCCAGTAGTCGTCGTTGCGTTCGACCACAACGCCCTGTCCTTCACGCCACTCGACGAACTTGAAGGGTCCGGTACCGACGCTCCCGACTGCCGGAGTGCCGTAGTCGACGCCGGCTTCCATGACGGCGGTAGGGCTGTCTATCTGGAAGTAGATGGCGGCCAGCTGCGCCGGGAGGAAGGGACTGGGCTGGTTCATGCGGAACTCGACGGTGTTCTCGTCGATGGCGACGACCTCGTCGAGGATGCTGCCGTCACCCTTGGGCCCACCGAAAACCCAGGTCCAGGGCGTGTAGGTCTTGCCCTGATCGCGGAAGCTGTAGGGGTGTTCCGGGTCGTTCCAACGACTGAAGTTCCAGGCCACCGCCTCGGCGTTGAACGGGGTGCCGTCGTGGAAGGTGACGCCTTCGCGGAGCTCGAAGGTCCAGACGGAACCGTCCTCGTTCGAACTCCATTCGGTCGCGAGCCGGGGGATGAGCTCCGTCGAGCCGGGGGCGAAGCCTATGAGCGTCTCGGTGATCTGACCCGAAACGACCAGTGAGTTCCCGTCCTGCGAGTCGACCGAGTCGAGCGACGAGGGTGGACCGCTCACGCCGTATACCAGGGTCTGCGCCCCCACTAGGCCGAACAGCGCCAGGGCGAGCATTGCAACCAATAGCCTCTTCATCGACACCTCCAGTTGGAACCGCTCAGGCGCAGGGAGCCCGCTGCCTGTGACTAATCCGCTTGGCCTGAGCTTTGAGTCATGCTAGCACACGCATTTTCGCGCGTGCTTCACGTTTTCGTCAGGATTCCGCCCTCACCACGACCCGGCTTCGGTCCCGATTCCGAGCGGTCAGACCTGGCTCACCACCTCGTTGGCCAGACGTACCAGCTTCCCATCCTCCAGCCGGTAGCGACTGTCGACCTCGGCGACGAGGCCTGCATCGTGAGTAACCATCACGACCGACGTTCCACGCTTGCGCGCCAGCTCCACGAGCAGATGGAAGACGGTTCGCGCGTTCTCCCGGTCCAGGCTGCCGGTGGGCTCATCGGCGAGGATGACGCTGGGCTCGCCGTAGAGGGCCCGGGCTACGGCCACCCGCTGACGCTCACCGCCCGAGAGCAGTCGCGGCAAAAAATTAGCACGATCGGAAAGCCCGACGCTGTCAAGGAGTTGCCGGCCCTGAGCGCGATCCAGGCGGCCGTGGATACGGCCGGGAAGCGTGACGTTGTCGAGCACGTCCATGTCCTCGAGCAGGTAGTGCTGCTGGAACACCAGCCCCAGGAAGCTCGCCCGCCTGGCGGCGAGAGCCTGCGGAGGATAATCGTGCACCGGGAAATCGCCCCAGTAGATCTCGCCTGCCGAGGGGGAGTCGAGACCGGCGAGGAGGTGCAGCAGAGTGCTCTTGCCAGACCCAGAGGGTCCCAGGACCGCGGCCACCTCGCCGCTGCGTACCTCCAGGTCGACGCCGCGCAAGACCTCGACGCGCTCTTCGCCGGCGACGAACGACCGGACGAGCGATCTGCATCTCAGGACGGGGGCCATACGGGTACTATAAACGCAGGTGGGTCATGTTACTCTGACGCAATTCCGAAGAGTTCTTCATCGAAGGGGGCTATCACAATGGGCATCGAACGATCGGAAGCAGTCACTACCAATCCGGTACGACCCGGGCTTGCAGATGGACAGCGGGTGGGGCACATGGCCGACATGAAGGAGTTCCTCAAGAGCGTGCCGCTCTTCGCGGACGCGCCCGAGCGCGCACTGGAGATCGCCGCCGGCTCGATGCAACGGCGGACCTACGAACCGCAGACGACCATCTTCCAGGAGGGTGACACGGGCGAAGCGCTCTACGTCCTCTCCAACGGGCTTGTGAAGCTGTCCAAGATCGACCTGGGTGGACACGAGAAGACGCTGGCTATCCTGCAGCCTCCGGAGTTCTTCGGCGAGATGGCGCTCCTGGGCGAGCAGGCTCGCAGCGCCACGGCCATGACGCTGAGCAAGGTCGAAGCCTACCTGCTCTTCAACGACGACTTCCGAAAGCTGATGGAGCAGTACCCGACCATCAGCCTCAACCTCACCTCGACACTCGCTCGCCGGCTGCGGGGCATGGATGACGAGGCGCAGATCCTCTCCTACAAGGATGCACAGGGACGCGTGTCGTACGTGCTGCTGCGGCTCTACCGGGCCGGCGTGATCGACCTGGCCGAGGGGGGCAGCGCCCTCGTGCGCCTCACCCACCAGGAGCTGGCGAACCTCGCCGGAACCAGCCGCGAGACCGTCACCAGGGCGTTGAAGGCCCTCGAAGGGGAACGGGTCATCCAGACCAAGCCGAAAGAGATCATCATCACCGATCCCGAGGGTTTGGAGGAGATCCTGCACGGCATCCGCTGAAGATCGCCGCCGATCCGAACGGAGGGGCGGGCCCGCCTGGCGGCCCGCCCCTCCGCTTCCACCGTTCTCCGGTCCGGCTGCTCGCTAAACGGTTGGTTCTACCCCGCGGGCGATCAGGCGCGACCGCAGGCGCTCTCTCACCCGGGGCCAGTCGAGGTCGACGACCGAGTAGACCCTGGTGTCGCGGATGAAGCCACCCTTCACGATCATGTGTCGCCTCAGTTCACCCTCGAAGACCGCTCCCAGCGCCTCGATGGCCCGTTGAGAGCGAACGTTGCGGGTGTCGGTGTGTATCTGCACCCTCACCCAGCCCAGACGCTCGAACGCCAGATCGAGCATCAAGAGCTTGCTCTCCACGTTGGTTCCACTGCGGTGCAGGTCAGGCCGGAACCAGGTATAGCCCAGTTCGGCATTTCGGTGCTGCCAGCGGATGTCGGCGAAACGGGTTGAGCCTATCACCTCGCCGCTCGCACGTCCGAATATCGTGAAGGGGTAGGCGCGGCCAGCCTCCCTCTCGGCGAACGCCGTGGCGAAATAGGCGGAAGCCTGTTCCTCGTCGACGGGCGTCGAGGTCAGCGCGTACTCCTCCGGCCAGCGGCTGCTGATCGCCAGCAGTGGTGCGATGTGTTCGGGCGCCATCGGCTCGAGGCGGATCAGCCTGCCCTCGAGGATGGTGGGGTGCGGGACTCGGTTCACTGCAACTGCTGCAAGCCACCCACCACCTGGCCCGCCGGCGCGTCCAGATCGATCTCGCAGGGGACTATCTCGGCGTGCTCGACGAGTCGCTCGATACCAGCCAGGGCGCTGATGACGACGGCATGGGTGACGACCACCACGCTGGACATGTGACCGTAGCGACGGAGTACGCCTATCACCCGGTCGCGCACCTCGTCGAGGGTCTCCCAGGGCGCGTCTGCCGCCGAACCGACCCCACGCATCTGATTGCGCAACTGCTCGTTGGCTCGGTGCAGGAGCCGGGGATCGAGGTCGGCGAGCGAGTCCTTCTGCGGCAGCCACTCGTGGAGGTCGTATTCGACGTAGAGGGGCTTGTTGAGGGCCCGGCTGAGCCTGGCGGCGGACTCGAGCGCGCGAGCGTAGGAGGAGCAGAGTATCCCCTGCGTCTCCTGCAAACGGAAGTCGCCGGCGATGGTGTCTATCTGCAGCCGGCCGAGATTCGTGAGCGGCGCGAACGAAGTCGCCCACCCCCTGACGCCGCGAGATTCGACCTGCCTGTAGTCGGTGTCGCCGTGGCGGACGAAGAAGAGCTTCACGCCGGGGCCTCGGCTGCGGGGCGGATGCGACTTGCCTCGTTGGAGTCGTGAGAGTGGACCGGATCGCAAGCTTGGCGCTCGCACGTTGAACGCATCGAGATCTCCAAATACCCCATTGAGCTGCCCCCTCGTGCGCCCAAGCGTAGCAAGCCTGCCAGGGGCACGGTTGTTCGAAGTTTTACTAAGGTAGTTGGCTCCTGAAGCGTCCCAAGGCGCATCCACGAGCGTTGGTAGACTGGTTCACGAACTCAGGCCGGGGCAGGTTCTGCCCATCGTATCGAGGTGTGTGAACTGGTGCTGGAAGGTTTGTATCGAAGGTCGCTACTGGGTCTCGCCGGCGCGGAACCGGTAGAGAGGTTCCTGCGCAGGCGCGGGATGCAACTGGGTGTCGGCAGGTTCGTCGCCGGTGCCACCCTCGAAGAGGCGCTGCCGAGGGCCCGAGAGCTGGAGGCCAGTGGGCTGCAGGTGATCCTCGACCTGCTGGGCGAATTCGTCGACGACCCGGATGGAGCCCGGGCCGCGACCGAAGGGATCGTTGCGGGCCTCGGTCCGCTTGGCAGAGAGCTGCGGAGCCCGGCGATGAGCGTCAAGCCGACCCAGTTGGGCCTCGGCATCGGGTTCGCGACCGCGCTCGAGAACGCACGGGCCATCGCTCGCTGTGCCGAAGAGGCTGGAGCCCACGTGTGTCTGGACATGGAGAACCACCCATACGTCGACGGCACCCTGAAGCTCTACCGGACGCTCCACGAGGAGGGGTTCCGCAACGTTAGCACTGTGCTGCAGAGCTACCTGCGGCGCAGCGAGGACGACCTCGAAGCCCTGCTGGAACTCGATCCCAAGCCGACCTTGCGGATCGTCAAGGGAGCCTACCGGGAACCGGCCGGGGTCGCCTTCCAGGAGAAGGCCAAGGTGGACAGCCAGTACCGGAAGTTGCTCTACCGGCTGCTCGAAGCGGGCGGGACCGCCAACATCGCCACCCACGACGAGCGCATCGTGCGCGATGCGGAAGCATATCTCAAGGGATCGGGGAGCGACCGGTACGAGTACCAGCTGCTCTACGGGGTCAAACCGGGCCTTCAGCGGGCGCTGCGCGACCGCGGCCATCCTGTTCGGGTATACATGCCGTTCGGCCACGACTGGTACGGCTACTTCAGCCGTCGGCTGGCAGAACGGCCGGCCAACCTGATGTTCGTGCTGAAGGGCCTCATCGGCTGAACGAGTGGAGCCTCGGCAGCGGATGCCCGGGGCCAGGGAAGCAGGAACGGGAGGAACGAGGAACGATGACCGAGCTATTCGAGCCGTACCGCAACGAACCGTTCACCGACTTCGGGGACGAAGCGAACCTGCGCGCCTACCGCGCCAGCCTCGAGGCGGTCAGGAGCGAACTGGGACGCGACTACCCGCTTGTCATCGGCGCCGACCGGGTGACGACGAACGAGTACCTGGAGTCGTTCGACCCGTGCAACGTGGAGCGGGTGGTGGGCCGATCCGCCAAGGCGAAGGCGGCGGAGATAGAGCGCGCGATGGACGTTGCGCGGGAGGCCTTCGGGTCGTGGTCGCAGCTGCCGATGCAGCACCGGGCTCGATGCCTGATGAAGCTGGCGGCGGTTATGCGTCGCCGCAAGTTCGAGCTCGCCGCCTGGGAGACGTTCGAGGCCGCCAAGAACTACCGTGAGGCCGACGCCGACGTAGCTGAGGCCATCGACTTCGCCGAGTACTACGCGCGCGAGGCGCTGAGACTGGCTGAGCCCCTGCGCACCTACGACTACCCGGGCGAGGAGAACACCACGTTCCTCATCCCGCGCGGAGTGGGCGTGGTCATCCCGCCCTGGAACTTCCTGCTGGCGATCCTCGTAGGGACGACGGTGGGCCCGGTTGTCGTGGGCAACACGGTGATCGTGAAGCCCTCCCCGAACACGCCGATAATCGCCCAGAAGTTCATGGAGTGCGTCGAGGAGGCGGGCTTCCCGCCAGGCGTCATAAACCTCCTCACGGGGGACGACGCCGACCTGGGAGATGCCCTCGTCGACCATCCCCAGACCCGCTTCATCAACTTCACCGGCTCCCTTCGGACCGGCCTGCGGATCCATGAGCGGGCCGTGCGGATGCAGCCGGGCCAGATGCATATGAAGCAGGTCTACGCCGAGATGGGTGGCAAGGACGCGCTCATCGTCGACGAGACGGCCGACCTCGCGCTCGCCGCCGACGCGGCCGTGGCCTCGGGCTTCGGCTTCCAGGGGCAGAAGTGTTCGGCGATGAGCCGGTTGATCGTGGTCGACGAGGTTTACGACGAGATGCTCGAGCGGGTGCTGGCGGGCGTCGCGAAGCTGTCAGTAGGCCCGGCCGAGGAGAATCACGACGTCGCGGCGGTCATCAACGAGCGGCAGTACCGGAAGATCCTCGACTACATCGAGAAAGGGGGCAGCGAAGGACGTCTCGTGGCCGGAGGGGGAGCCGCGAAGGAAGCTGGCAACGGCTGGTTCATCCAGCCCACTGTCTTCGCCGACGTCTCACCCGAGGCCGTGATCGCCTGCGAGGAGATCTTCGGACCGGTGGTGTCGGTGGTGCGCGCGCGCGACTTCGACCACTCCCTGGAGATCGCCAACTCGCTTCCGTACGCGCTCACCGGTGGCCTCTGCAGCCGCAGCCGGGCGCGGATCGAGCGTGCCCGTTACGAACTCGAGGCGGGAAACATCTACGTGAACCGGAAGATCACGGGGGCGCTCGTGGGCGTGCAGCCGTTCGGCGGTTTCAAGCTATCTGGCGACAACGCCAAGGCCGGCGGCCCCGACTACCTCCGCCTCTTCATGCTGGCGAAAACCGTCACCGAGCGCTTCTGAACGGATCGGGCCGGCCCGCAGGGCCGGCCCAGTCCAGTTCTCCCGGAGCCTTCATGCAAAGTAGCGCCGGCCAGATGTGGCCGGCCGGCTCAGTTCTTACCGAGCATCTCCAGGTCGCCGTTGCGCAGGTCCTCCGGCGGCGTCACCTCATCCAGCGTGAAGTAGAAAGTCGCGCCCCGGCCTACTTCGCCTTCGGCCCAGATCTTGCCGCCGTGTCGGTGGACGATCCGCTGGACGGTAGCCAGGCCGACGCCCGTGCCCTGGAACTCTCCGGGTGAGTGCAGGCGCTTGAACGGGACGAACAGCTTCTCGGCGTACTGCATGTCGAAGCCCGCGCCGTTGTCCTGCACGAAGTAGACTTCGCGTTCACCGGTCCTGCGGACCCCGAACACTATCTGAGCGCCTTCGCGCGCGCTCGTGAACTTCCAGGCGTTGCTTAGCAGGTTCTCGAGCACCAGTCGCAACAGTTCCTCGTCCCCTGTTACGACGACGTTGTCCGATACCTGGGCGTGAACATCCCGCTCAGGATGGCGCTCTCCCAGTTCGAGGAGGACCTGACGGGCTATGTTGCTCAGATCTACCGGTTCCCGCTTCAGTTCGCCGCGCGCTACGCGGGACAGGGTCAGCAGGGCGTCGATCAGTTCGGCCATCCGCTCGGCCGCCGCGCCGACCCGCTCGATGTACTGGCGCCCCTTGTCGTCGAGCTTGTCGCGGTACTCCTCGAGGAGGATGTGGGTGTAGCCGGTGAGCCCCCGGAGCGGAGTGCGCAGGTCGTGGGAAACCGAGTAGCTGAAGCTCTCCAGCTCGCTGTTGAGCGCCAGCAGGTCCGAGGTGCGCAGCGACAACTGTCTCGCCTTCTCCTCGAGCGACAGCCTGGCGATCTCCACTTCGGCGTTCTTCCTTTCGACCTCGGCCTTCTGTTCGGCCAGCAGTCGCGCCTTCTCCTGCAGCTCCGCGTTCGTCTGCTGCAGCTCCTCCTGCTGGTCCTGCAGCTCCTGGGCCATGGCTTGCGACTGCTCGAGGAGCGCCTCTGTGCGGGAGTTGGCTTCTATCGTGTTGAGGACGATGCCGATGCTCTCGGTGAGCTGCTCGAGGAAAGCGAGGTGGGTTGGGCTGAAACGCTCGAAGGAGGCGAGTTCGATCACCGCCTTCGTTTCCAGTTCGAACATCACCGGCAGCACCACGATGTTGAGCGGCGGCGATTCGCCCAGGCCCGAGTTGATCTGGACGTAGTCGGGGGGGACGTTGGTGAGCAGTATCCGCTCCTGCTCTAGGGCGCACTCCCCCACCAGTCCCTCGCCGAGCCGGAACTTCTTGGCCAGCCGCTTGCGGTCCCGGTAGGCGTAGCTGGCCTTCATGGCCAGCATCTCCTCGCCCTCCTGCTCCTCCTTGATGTAGAAGACACCGTGCTGGGCGTTCACCAGCGGCGCCAGCTCAGTGAGGATGAGGCGGCAGACGGTGAGCATCTCCCGCTGCCCCTGGAGCATCCGCGTGAATCTCGCCAGGTTGGTCTTGAGCCAGTCCTGTTCGGTGTTCTTCGCGGTCGTGTCCTTGAGGTTGCGGATCATCTCGTTGATGGTGTCCTTGAGGACCGCCACCTCGCCTTCGGCGGCAACGCCGATCGAGCGCGTGAGATCACCCTTCGTCACGGCCGTGGCGACGTCGGCGATCGCCCTTACCTGGGTGGTCAGGTTCGCCGCCAGCTGGTTCACGTTGTCGGTGAGGTCCTTCCAGGTACCGGCCGCACCGGGAACCTCTGCCTGGCCGCCCAGGCGACCTTCGACGCCCACCGCGCGGGCGACGCCGCTCACCTGGTCGGCGAAGGTGGCGAGGGTGTCGATCATGTCGTTGATGGTGTCGGCCAGCGCTCCGACCTCGCCCATCGCCTCCACGGTCAGCTTCTTCTTCAGGTCGCCGTTCGCAACCGCGGTGACGACCCGGGCGATGCCACGTACCTGGCTGGTGAGGTTCGACGCCATCAGGTTGACGTTGTTGGTGAGGTCCTTCCAGGTGCCGGCAACGCCCTGGACGTCGGCCTTGCCGCCCAGCTTCCCTTCGGTGCCGACCTCGCGGGCGACGCGCGTCACCTCGGACGCGAACGAACTAAGCTGATCCACCATCGTATTGATGGTGTCCTTCAGCTCGCGGATCTCCCCCTTGACGTCCACCGTGATCTTCTTCGACAGGTCGCCGTTCGCAACAGCCGTCGTAACCTCGGCGATGTTCCTCACCTGACTGGTGAGGTTGTCGGCCATCGAATTGACGTTGTCGGTCAGATCCTTCCAGGTACCGGCCACACCCTTGACGTTCGCCTGGCCACCCAGCTTCCCCTCGGTCCCCACCTCACGAGCGACACGAGTCACCTCGGACGCGAACGAA